>NZ_JALXPM010000012.1:0-59529 GCF_025147615.1 Brevibacterium luteolum
CCAGCCGGTCGCGGCGGTGAGCCAGAACGCGGTGCCTGACCAACTCGTCTGCGCGACTACGAGATTCGAGGCGATGTAGGCGAAGACGGTGTTGAGCACCGTGTGGGCGATGATCGCCGGGATCACCGAACTGCTCAGCACCCGCAGGGCGGTCAGCGTCAGCGACGCCAGCCCGAGGTTCATGAGCGTGACGATGACCGCGCGCTCGCTCATCTCGCCTAAGTGCAGGTAGGTCAGCATGAGCGGGGCGTGCCAGATCACCCAGAACACCGCGATCACCCCGGCCGCGGTGCCGGTGCCGAGGCCCGTCAGCCGGGTGTGCAGGTAGCCGCGCCAGGCGATCTCCTCACCGGTGACCTGGACGAGCATGAGCACTGCCGCCAGCGGCAGCAGGGTGAGCACCGCGAGCGCATCTGCGCCGATGTTCAGCGGCTGCCAGCCGGCGAACGCCCCGATGCCGGTCGACACGGCTGCAACGCTCAGCAGCACCGCCAGCGCTGCGAGGCTGCCGGTCCACGGGCGCCCGGTCGTCAGCCCAGCCTGGCTCCTGAAGCCCGCCACCGCCTCGGGCGCGGCGCGGGACCGGGTGATGCGGTCGGCGATGAAGCACGTCAACGCTGGGGTCCAGGCAACGGTGAGGATGACGACCGGCAGGAGTATGGGATCGGCGCCGAACCAGAACGGCACGACCGCTGCGGTGCTGATGGCCAGCAGGATCGCGCCGATCGCGATGACGTCAGCGGGGATGCTCGCCGCAGCCTCCAGCCGCTCGCCGGTGAGGCTGTCCGGGGTGGGGGTCGGTGCGGTAGGGGCGGCCGGGATGGTCATGGCGACTCCTCGTCGTCGAAGCTGTGCTTCCACTCTCGTCGCTGCCGCGTGCTGCCGGGATGGAGGTGCCCGCCGCCTCGGGTGGGGAAATCCCCCCGATCCTCAGCCGGCGCCCGGGTGCGGTGTGCTCGGCTGCGCTCCGGGCTGGTGGGAGGGCCCGAACCCTGGGGGCTGGGCCCCGTCAGTGGCTGGTGGCTGGGTTCCCGCCTGGGCCGGCTGCGGTGGGGTCAGCGGGGCGCCGCTGCTGGCATGGGCGGTGCGGTTGGCGGCGTCGAAGACCGCGCGGACGTAGGCATCGGATGGGTTGTAGGCGAGGATCGCCTGGGTCCAGCCCTCCGGGGTGGCGAGGTTGCGCTGGCCGTTGCACAGGTACTTCGCCGCCGAGGCGGTGGCGTCGTCGATGTTCTGGGCGTCCGCGGTGCCGTCGCCGTTGCCGTCGATGCCGAAGGCCTGCCACGTTGCCGGCAGGAACTGCATTGGCCCGACCGCCCGGTCGAAGTCGCGGTCCTGATCGAGTCTGCCGCCGTCGGTGTCGGTGATGCGGGCGAGTCCGCGGCCGTTGAGCTGCGGGCCGATGATCGGCTGGGCGGCAGTTCCTGCGGCTGTCACCGAGGTGCCGCCGAGGGTGCCGTGGGCGGATTCGACGAACCCGATGCCGGCCAGGGTGTTCCAGCGCAGCCCGCACTGCGGGAACTGGCGGGCCGCCCAGATCTCGGCTGCGACATAGCTCTGCAGCACCCGGGCGGGGATGCCGGTGCGCCTGGACTGGTCGGCGATCCACTGGGAGGACACCTGGGTGCGCTGCAGCTGCGCGGTGTCTGCTCCCCCACCGGCGTCCGGGCCAGCCGGTGCCTCCTGGGCTGGGGTGGGCACCGCCTCGGCGGTGGGCCGCGGGTCGTGCGGTGACTGGGCTCTCGCCCGCTGGTGGGCGCCGACGAGGTCGCTGAGGAAGAGCATCGTGAGCACGGCCAGACTCAGCCCGAAGGCGATGAGCCCGACGGCGCGCAGGCGGGCCGGCTTCATGTGAACCTCCCGGGGCTGAGGCTGCGCACAAGCAGCAGGGTTCCCCAGCCGGCGGCGGTGAGCGCGATGCCCATACCGAGGCCTGCCACCAGCCACATCCAGGCAGCCGGGCCGGTGACGGCCGGTGGGGGTGCCGCCTCGGGGCTGGGCTGCTGTTCGGGCAGGTCCGGCTGGGCGAGAGTGGAGGCCATCGACACGTCGGTGCAGGTTCCCACCAGGGCGGCGAGCGCGGTGTTGGTCGCCACTGGGGAGGCGACCTCGCCGACGGAGAAGTGCAGCGGGACGACGATCTCCTGGGCCGAGGTGCTGCTGTTGCCGGTGCGAATGACGGTGTTGACGGTATAGGTGCCCGGTTGGGTGAAAGCGAAGCGGGGGAACTCGGTGCCGCCGGCCGGCACACTCATCGCCGATCCGGCGGCAGCCAGCAGGGAGCTGTCGCCGAACTCATCGGTGCCGATGAGGGCGACGTCGCCGGGCCCTGCGACGGTGTCGATGCCAACCTCGACGCTGCCGCGCAGCTGCCCGCCGACAGCCGCGATGCCGATCGCCGGTGCGCTCATCCCGTCCTGGGAGCTGGCCCACAGCTCGTCACCGGGTTTCGCGATGTCACCGAGTCCGTCGTCGCCGACGGTGAGGGTGGCGGTTGCTGGCAGCACGTAGTCGACATCGGCGAGCTGGCGGGTGACCGGGGTGTGGGTGCGCAGGTCGGTGAGTTCGGCGCGCGGACCGGTGAAGTCGTGGGTGATGGCCAGCTGGGTGAGCCCGGAGCGGACCTGGACGCGCTGGCCTGCGGCTGCCGGGGTGCACATGAGCCCGAAAGCCGGCACCACCGGAGCGGAGATGCTCTGGACGAGCGGCAGGCCGGGCACCGGAGCAGAGGCGACCATATCGGAGCCGAACACGGCCCCTTGGTCGGCCAGCGTGCGCCGCTCCTCTAGGCTCAGACCGCTCTCAGGATCGGAGTCGCGGCTGTCCGTGTCATCGCTGTCGGTGTCCTCGCCGGTGTCGTCGTCTTTGTCTCCGTCGTCACCGGTGTCGGTGTCATCGGGGTCGCCGGAGTCGTCGGGGTCCTCGGACTCGTCGTCGTCCGGGGCGGCGTCGGGGTCGCGCGGATCGGGGCAGGTGCGTGCATCAGCGCCGCGCAGCCCGTAGTGCAGTGTGGTGGCAACGGCCGGTTCCTTCCTCCCCGCCGCGGCGATGTCGAGGCCCAGGCAGTGCGGGCCGGTGGTGGGGAACGCGGCGTCGAAGACGAGCCGGGTCGGGTCGGTCATGCGCATCGTCACGGTCTTGGCGTCCCCGGGATGATGCTGGGTGCCGCGCGGGTCGGCGGGGTTCGTCAGCTGCACCTTCTCAGCACTGCGGATGCGCACCTCGACCCAGTCGCGGGCTCCCGAGGTGCTCTCGGCTTCCGCGCCCGAGGCGGTGGTGCCGGTGAGCTGGTCGATGTCGAGGGTGATGTCCTCGGCGATCGCACCGTCCTCGTGCTTCTCGAGCTTCCGGTCGAGGTCACTGGCCTTCGCCCACTCCCGGCCAGCGCGGGTGAAGGCCCCTTCTGGGGTGATGTGCACGGCACCCTCGCCTGGACCGGGCTTCGCCTTCGGGGTGGGCATCGGCTGCGGTGCGATGTGGGGCAGCTCGGTGTAGTCCGGGCAGGTCGTCGCGTCGCCTGCACCCGTGCCGCTGGTGGTGACGACGGTGTCGATGGTGCGGCGCTGAGTCTTCTCACCCTTCTTCACGACAGCCGAGACGCGCACGCCCAGGCAGGCACGTGACTCCAGGCCGGTGACCGGCAGGTGGCCGGTGGTCTGCGGGCGCATCTGCACAGCTGCCGGCAGATCACGGCCGGCGAGCTCCGCCTCGGGCACGGTCGAACGGTCGATGCGCACGGTCACCGGACCGAGAGCACGCGCGAAGGAACGCGTGTCGACGTGCAGGCGAGCGGCGCCCTCACCAGTGGTCTTCAACGACACGGGAGCGTCGGCACTGTCGGTGCCCGGCGCCTCGGCTGCGGTCACCGGCACCCAGCCGAACGCGACGTGTGCGGCGGCAAACAGCGTGACCACCAGCAGCGATACTGCCTGCCGGAGGGTCTTAGGCATGGGCGACCACCCGCTGGCGGCCGCGCATGAGCAGGCCGTGGCGTGGGGCGATGACCCACAGCACGAGGAACACCGCGGTGAGCACCAGGACGATGGTGCCGCCGACGGGCAGATCGAAGCCCCAGGACAGGTACAGGCCGGCGAATGCGCCGACCGCACCGATGACGGGGGCGAGGATCATCATCGAAACAAGCCGGTCAGTCAGCAGGCGGGCGGCGGCGGCCGGGGCGATGAGCAGGGCGAGGACGAGGATGTTGCCGATGGTCTGGACGGACACGACGATCGCCAGGGTGACGAGCACGTAGAGGACGATGTCGAGCCAGAACACCGGCAGGCCCATGGCGCGGGCGAAGTCGCGGTCGAGGCTGACGGCCACGAGTTCCTTGTGCAGCACGACGAGCAGCGTGATGATGAGCGTGCCGGTGATCGCGACGGTGTAGACGTCGCGGGTGGGGATGCCGGTGATCGAGCCGAACAGGAAGTCTGTCAGGGAGCCGCCGTAACCGGGTGCCTGGGAGATGATGACGATGCCGGCGGCGAAGGCGGCGACGAAGAACACGCCGATGATGCTGTCCTCCTTCAGCCGGCGGTTCTGGGAGAAGATCGCGACGAGGATCGCGGTGCACACGCCGGCTACCGCCCCGCCGAGGACGAGGGAGCCCTGCAGCACGAAGGCGATCGCCAGGCCGGGGAACACCGAGTGGGCGACAGCGTCGCCGATGAAGGACATGCCGCGCAGCACGACGTAGGTGCCGACGACACCGCAGATGATCGAGGCCATGACCGCCATGAGCAGCGCCTTGGGCAGGAAGGCGAGCATCGGGTTGGTCAGGTCGGAAAGGAAGTCGATGAAGCTCATGCGATCAGTCCGATGCTGGTGAGAAGCGGTGAAGTCGCCGAGACGCTGAAGGTGTCCATCCACGCCTGCCGGTCGCGGACCTCATCCGGTGTGCCCTGCTGGCGGATGGTTCCGCGCAGCAGCGCGATCTGCGTGCAGGTGGCCATTGCTGAAGGCAGGTCGTGGGTGGACATGATGACGGTGCGCCCGTGTGCGGCGAGCCGGCCGAAGAGGCCGGTGAGCAGTTCGGCGGTCGGCATGTCGACGCCGGTGAACGGCTCGTCGAGCAGCAGCAGCTGGGAGTCCATCGCAAGTGCCCGGGCGACGAGCACCCGCTGGCGCTGCCCGCCGGAGAGCTCGGCGACCGGGCGACCCCGCACATGGTCGAGTTCGACCTGGGCGAGCGCGGTGTTGACGGCCTGAAAGTCGGCGACCTGCGGGCGGCGCAGCCAGCCCAGCCGTGAGGACCGGCCGGTGAGCACGACGTCTTCGACGCTGATCGGGAAGTCCCAGGTGAATTCGTGGCGCTGGGGCACATACCCGATCCGCCCGCGCAGCGCTGCGGCCGGCTTGCCGGCGACGCGGATGTCCCCGCGGTGCGGGAGGAGCCCGAGGATCGCGCGCAGCAGGGTCGTCTTGCCCGCACCATTGGGTCCGAGCAGCCCGAGGAACTGGCCGTGCTCGACGGTGAGGTTCAGTCCGGTGAGCACCGGCCTGCCGCCAAGGTCGACGGTGAGCCCGGCGACCGTCAGTGCCGCGCCCGAGGCGGTAGCCGTGCTGGTCACGTCTGCCTGCCTCACTGGCCGGTCCCCTGGCTGCTGTCCTGGGCTGCCGCGGCGCGCTTCTTGGCGCGTGCGGTGCCGATGACTGCGATGGCGGCGACGACGAGGAGCACCGCGCCGACACCCAGCAGCACGAACATGAGCGGATCGGCACCCGACCCGGCCCCCGCCTCGGCGCCGGCATCGGCATCAGCCTTGCCGGCCGCATCACCGTCGCCGCTGTCCTGACCGCCGGTGTACTCGGCGCTCATCGCCTCATCGGTGCTGGCGGCATCGCCGACGGCCAGGCGCAGCACCTGCCGGGAGGAGACCTCGTTGCCCGAGGCGTCGGTGAAGGACACGCCGACGTCGAGGAGGTAGACGCCGGGCTTGGTGAAGACCCAGTTGGCGTGGGTGTGGGTGTTGTTCTCCACGAAGATCTTCTGGTCCGCGCCCTTGCGCGAATCCCACAGCTGCTCGGGTTCGCCGAAGCTGCCGTTCTGCAGGTAC
The DNA here is from genome assembly GCF_025147615.1 of Brevibacterium luteolum. Taxonomy (NCBI): domain Bacteria; kingdom Bacillati; phylum Actinomycetota; class Actinomycetes; order Micrococcales; family Brevibacteriaceae; genus Brevibacterium; species Brevibacterium luteolum. The sequence continues at coordinate 6,060 of NZ_JALXPM010000012.1, forward strand.
AGCACCATGTCACCGGGCCCCTGCATGCCGTGGTATTCGAGGTTCATGCCGCGTTGGGCGGTCTGTGTGAAGGCCGGGTCCTGGGTGTTCCAGCCGACCCAGATGAGGCCGGGCTTCTCGACCTGCGGGATGAGCCAGACGTCTTCGCCTGGCTTCGCGCCGATGAAGGAGTACTGCTCGTCTTCGGGCATCAGCATCTTCGCGCCCTCGTCGCTGACCTTGAGGACGGTCTTGTCGAGGCTGCGCCACACCGGCGGGGCTTCGGTGTCATCGCGCATGACGAGCTGGAACTCGCTGCCGACCTGCTTGGGCCCGATGTCGACGTGGCCAGCGTCGAGGACGGCCTCGTCGTCGACGAGCTTCTCCTCACCGGTGACAGTCTGCTCGAGGTTGGGGTCCTCGGTCGGCTGGGCGAGTGCCGGGGCGGCGGCCGGGCCGATGATGAGGGCGGCGGCCAGGCAGGCGGAGCTGAGGGCGGAGCGGATGGTCATGACAGGCACCTCGTGAGTGATCGGGCGTTGAAGCGCATGAGCTCTTCATAGGTCGTAACGGTGTCATCGAAGGCATCGGAGTAGATCGGGCAGACGTCGATGCCGGTGACGGAGGCGAGTTCGCGCAGCGTCTGCGCACGGCTGGCCAGCTGGGGTTCGAGGAACACGGCGGGCACTTTGAGGTTGCGCACCGTGTCGGTGAGCCGGACCATGTCGGTGATCGACGGTTCGGTCGACGGGTTCGGGGTGACGAAGCCTGCGACCGGGATGCCGTAGTCCTTGGCCAGGTAGGCGAACGCGTCATGCGTAGTCACCAGGTGGCGGCGGGACTCGGGGATCTCGGCGATCGTCTTCCGCACCTCGTCATCGAGCGCATCGAGCCGGTCGATGTATGCCTCGGCGGCGGCGTGGTACTCGTCCCTGTGCGCAGGGTCCTTTGCGATGAAGGTGTCGCGGATGAGCTTGGCGTAGGCGATCGCGTTCGTCACCGAATGCCACAGGTGCGGGTCGATCTCACCGTGGACGTGTTTGCCGAGCACCGCCTGCGGCAGCAGGTACACCGATGAGCCCCTCGGCCCGAGGAACCCGGCCCCGGACGGGATCTCCTGCCAGGCCTTGTTCGTCACCTCGATGACCGCGTCCGAGGCGGGGATGTGCCGGTGCTCGACCGTCCCGCCGCTCGTGTCGTCGTAGACGATCTCCATCGCCTGCTTGTCGAGGTTCATCGTGACATCGGCATGCCCGCCGGCCAGCCGCTGACGTCCGGCCAGCTCGGGGATCTGGGACGGGTCCTGACCGACGACGAAGGTGAACGTCGACTCCCCGACCCGCTTCTGCGGCCCGTCGGCCTCCGGCCGCACGCTGCCGGCGAAGGTCGCGGTGTAGACGCCTGGTGCGGAGAACGCCCAGCTCAAGTGCGTGTGCGCATTGGCCGGCAGCACCGCCTCGTCCTCACTCGGGTCGACACCGTCGCTGGTATCGAAGTACATCGACGTCTGGCCCAGACCCTCGGTGAGGAACCCGTGCATCGTACCCGGCCCGGAGAATCCGGTCAGCCGCAGGTGCATATCGCTTGTGCGGTCGGCGCCGAACCGGCTGCCGTCGCCGTGGACGCGCAGGCCCAGCCAGATCGTGTCGAGCGAGACGTCCTCGACGAGCGGGATCACCTCGGCGGCGTACTTCACCGCACCTTCGGCCAGGGCGACGTTCGCCGCCTGCGGGCTGATGTTGGAGTCGAGGGTCTTGATGAGCTTGTGCTCTTCGAGCAGCACGTAGTTGGAGAACGCGACGTCGGCGTAGACGATATTGCGCACATCGCGCAGCGTCGGCTCATAGGAGTGCGGGTCCGCCCCCGGCGGCACGAGGCTGGCGACCTGCACGTGCTCTCCGCCGACCTGGGCGGCGATGTCGGCGATGACGTTCGTCGTCGCCACCACCTGCAGCCTGCCGTCCTCCGGGTGCGCGCTCAGCAGCGGCTTCGCCACGCACCCGGAGATGGCCAGGGTCAGGGTCGTGCACAGTGCGGCCAGCCGGCGCATGCGCCTCAGCTGTCTTCCTTTCGGCGGGCAGACAGGAGCACCACGCCCAGCGCGATGAGCACCGCGCCGCCGGCGACGTAGTAGCCGATCGAGCCGGCACCGGTGCGCGGCAGGTTCGAGCAGTCGACGTAGCGGATCTTGGCGCCGGCCGGAACCGGGTTGCCGCCCTTGTCCGTCATCGTCCCGGAACTGCCCGCGCCCGAGGCGCCGGCACCGGCCGGTGCGCTCGACGGGGTTGCCGAGGCGCTCGGATCGGCTCCCGGCTGGCCAGCTTCGCCTGGCTGGCCCGGCTGTCCGGGAGCACCGGGCTGACCCGGCTGGCCCGGCTGTGCGCCGGCGGCCTGTGCAACGGCGCCGCCAGCCTGGGCCGCGCCACCGGCGTTGGCGTCGCCGCCGACGGTGAAGTGCAGGGTGCCCGAGGCGCTCAGCTGCTCACCGGCTGCGGTGGTGACGGTGAAGGTGATGTCCGCGGTGTACTGTCCCGCTGCGGTGAACACCCAGTAGCCGTGCTCATGGGTGCGCATCGGGATGTCGTAGGAGTCGCCGGCCTGCTGGAAGACCTGCTTGACGTCGGTGCCACCGAATCCGCCACCGCCGACGAACACGTTGAGCTTGCCGGGTCCGTTGACGGAGTCGAGGCGCATGTTGACGGCCGAGGCGTTGTTGACGAGCTCGGGGTCCTGGGTGTTCCAGCCCAGCCACGGCACACCGGTCTGCTGCACCTGGCTGATCATCCACACCTCGTCGCCGGGGTTGCCGACGAAGTCGAAGCCCTGATCCGGCAGCGGCTGCTTGGCCGCATCGCCGATGAGGAACTCGACGTCTGCCGGGTCACGCCAGGTCGGCGGCGCCTCGCGGTCGTCCTTGAGCTGCGCCTTGACGGAGTTCCCGCGCATCCGGGGGCCGAAGTCGAAGTGTCCGTCGGAGACCTGCACGCGCTCACCAGCGGGTGCCTCGTCGCCTTCGGTGCCCTGGCCCTCGGCGCCGCCGCCGGCGCCGCCACCAGCACCGCCGCCACCGGAGGCTCCGGTGCCGCCGTGTCCGTTCGGTGCGGAATCAGGGGTGCACACGGCGTAGGTCTTGCCACCGGATCCGCCAGATCCCGCGCCCGAGGCGCCGGTGCCGCTGGCACCGGAACCGGAGCTGCCAGCACCGCTGCCGGAGCCGCTGCCGCTGCCGTTGCCCTTGGCGTCAGAGTCCTTCGAACCGTCGTTCTCGGAGCCGTCCTTCTCTGACCCCTCGCCCTCATCGGGCGATTCGGTCTCATCAGGCGTTGCGGTCTCGTCGCCGCCGGGCTCATCCCCGCCGTTGTCATCGGATTCGTCCTCGGCGGAGCCGCGGACCTTGATGACGAACTCGTTCGAGGCTGCGATTCCACCGCCGTCGACCTGGTAGATCGCCCGCACGCGCATGCCGTCGTGCTTGTCGGTGATCTCGCGGATCGTGTAGGTGTTGTCGGCGTTGTTGCCCTGCCGGTTCCAGTGCTTCGAACCGGCTGCAGCGGTCTCCCAGTACAGCACGCCGATGCGATCGCTGTCCTGCAGCACGGCCGAGAAGTTCGCCGGGTCGCCCACACGGTAGTGGGTGCGGTCGCCCTTGATGCTCACCCGCGGCAGATCGCTGTCCTCGGGAGGCGTCTGGCTGGGATCATCGGTCGGCTCGCCGGTGGGATCCTCGGTCGGGTCCTCAGTCGGCGGGTTGTCGATCTCCGTGAGCTCGTCGGCGTAGTCGTTGTAGTCACCGACGACGAAGTAGTAGTCCTGTCCGGCACTCGTCGGCTGTCCGCCCTTCGGGGTGGCAGTCGCGGTGAAGTGCAGCTTGTAGATGCCCGGGTGGGTGAACGTCCAGTTCGCGTGGACGTGTTGGTTCGCCGGCTGCTGGTAGGTGCGGTGCGCATCGTCGTTGAGCGACAGAATGCGATTTGCCCCTCCGAATGTGCCGAACTGGAAGAGTTCGACATTGGCGCCTTCAGGCACGCTCGACTTGGCCGGATCGATCGACATGGTGACCGGCCCGTCGATGTCAGTTTCCCGGATGTCCTGGGTGTTCCAACCGGCCCAGATGCCGTCGTGATTCTGGACCTGGGGAATCAACCATGCTTTCTTGCCGGCTGCGCCGGTGAACTGGAACTGCGGTGTGTCTGGCAGAGTCGTCTGCAGCTCGTCGTTGACGTTGAAGAACAGCGAGTCAGCTGCGTGCCGGGTGTGCGGGCGGTACTGACCTCCTTCCGGCGCCCAGTCGACGAGGCTGAACATGTGCATCTGACCTCCGGTCAGGCACATCGCCACGGAATCGGAATGCTCAGTCGTCACGACGTTGCGCTTGCCGACCTGGGGCACGTCGTCCCACAGGTCGGTCCGGTCATCCCCGCAGGTGCCGGCAGCGGCGGGGGCGACGGCGGTGTCACCCGGGGCCGGAGCGGCGAGCGCTGAGGTGGAGAATGGCGCGGCGATGAGTGCTGCTGAGGTGGCTGCTGCGACGAGGAATCGCCGGATGGAACGCATGGCCAGAACCGCTTTCTTTTATATGAACACTTAGTCAATAAGTCGGGTTGTCGTGCACAGCGTACGCCCAGAAATCCGCAGGGTCATATGTAAGTACGTTCACGTAATTACGTGCATATACACCGATATGAAGCCGATTCTGCGCGAGCTCAGCAACCAGGCGGAAGGTCGATGATTCCGGTGCGATCCACACGCGCCACAGGCGTGGTAGCGTCGGCAGCTATGACGATCATCACGCTGCTGCAGGGCGTCTGAGACGACCCTGCCCGCTGACTGTTCCGTGTCGAGCACCGTCGCTCCACGGCGGTCTCAGCGACCCCACCTGATCATCACTGTCATCACTGTCCGAAAGGCCCCGTCATGCCTGCCTGCACCGTCGCAGAGGTCGCCCGTCCTTCATCACCTGACCACCCCGACTGGCTCGACCACCGCCATCTCGTCCGCCTCGGCAACGCCGAGACCATCGGCTCCGGCGAATGGGACACCGACCCGGCCGAGGACTACCGCTCCGAGGTCGCGAACACGAACCTGCACGTCCGCCGCTGGCTGGCCCGCGACGGCGAAACCGCCCTCGGCCATGCCCGGCTGGGACTGCAGCTGCGCGATACCGATGCTGCTGCCGAGCTCGCTGTCTTCGTCCACCCCGACCACCGCGGCCAGGGCATCGGCCGCCGGCTCGCCGAGGCGGCACTGACCGCTGCCCGCAGCGCCGGCGCTCGGCTTGTGCACGGCTATGTCTCGACCCCGGTCATCACCGAGCCGAGTGCGGTCAAGCTGCTGCGCTCCCCCACCGGGCACGGAGTCGTGCCCGCAGACCACCCCGGTGTCCGCCTCGCGCGCGGCCTGGGGATGACGCTCGGCCAGATCGAGCGGGTCTCCCGGTATGAGCTCACCGGCAGCACCGAGCTGCTCGAACGCGCGTTTGCCGACGCCGAGGCGTCTGCCGGGTCCGATTACCGGGTTCACCTGTGGGAGGGCGGAGTTCTCGACGACCGCCTGGAGGCGATGGCGGTCCTCGTCCGCCGCATGTCGATCGACATTCCGCACGGCGGACTCGACATCGTCGCCGAACGCTGGGATGCCGAGCGGATCCGCGATGCCTATGTCGAATACGCCGTGACCGGTGAGCTCGTCGCCTACAACGAGCTCGCCAGCCCGGCAGCCTCACCGTCCAACGCGGTCGAGCAGTGGGACACGCTCGTCGCCGGCCCGCACCGCGGCCACCGCCTCGGGAAGCTCGTCAAGGCGGCCAACCTGTTGCGCCTGCGCGTCGAGGTGCCCGAGGCGCCCTACGTGATGACGTGGAATGCCGCGGAGAACACCCCGATGCTGCGGGTGAATGAGGAGCTCGGCTTCACCGGCTTCCTCGCTGAGGCGATCTTCGAGCTCAGGCTCTGATCGCCTGCTGGCTCAGCGGTTCTTCTGCTTCGCCTGGGCCTGCTCGTCCCAGAACTTTGGGCGGGTCACCTCATCGGCACCGTCCCAGGCTTCGATGCCGCGCTGGTCGTCGAGCTGCTCACGGCTGAAGACCGGCTCGCGGTTGTCCTTGCGCTGGCGCAGGTAGTCCTTGAGCAGCCACACGGCTTTGCGGCCGAGCAGGATGACGGCCACGAGGTTCGTCAGCGCCATGATCGTCATGAACAGGTTCGCCGCCTCCCACACGACCGGCAGGGCGAGCACGGCGCCGACGAACACGGCGATGAGCACGATCGCGCGGTAGACGCTGAGCACCCAACGGCGGTCGGTGAGGAACTGGATGTTCGTCTCGCCGTAGTAGTAGTTGCCCAGGATCGAGGAGAAGGCGAAGAGGAAGATCGCGATGGTCAGGAAGTGCACGGCCCACTGGCCGAGCTGGCCCGACAGCGCGGTCTGCGTCAGCGAGGCGCCGGCGGCGGTGCCGTATTCGGGGTTGGACAGCAGCACGATGAAGGCGGTGATCGTACAGACGATCATCGTGTCGAAGTACACGCCGAGGCTCTGCACGAGTCCCTGCTTGACCGGGTGCGACACCGAGGAGGTCGCTGCGGCGTTCGGGACTGAGCCCATGCCGGCCTCGTTGGAGAACAGGCCGCGCTGGATGCCGGTCATGATGATGAGGCCGACCCCGGCGCCCATGACCGGGCGCAGGCCGAAGGCGTTGAAGACGATGAGCTCGAACATGCGCGGGACTGCGTCGAGGTTCATGAACACGACGATGATGCCGAGGATGAGGTAGAGCACCGCCATGACCGGGACGATGATTGACGAGAGCATCGAGATGCGGTGCACGCCGCCGAGGATGATGACGCCGACGAGCAGGGCCAGGCCGATGCCGATGACGATCGCCATCATCTCGCGGCCGGCCTCACCCTGGGCGCCGAAGGAGGTGCTGGTGGCATCGACGATCGAGTTCGACTGCACGGAGTTGAACACAAGCCCGTAGGTGATGGCGATGATGACAGCGAAGAACGCGCCCATCCACTGCTTCCGCAGGCCGAGCTTCATATAGTAGGCAGGACCGCCGCGGTAGGCGGCCTGGTCCTTGACCTTGTACAGCTGACTCAGCGTGGATTCGGTGAACGCGGTCGCCGAGCCGATGAGGGCCAGCAGCCACATCCAGAACACCGCACCGGGGCCGCCGACGGAGATCGCCAGGGCGATGCCGGCGATGTTGCCGGTGCCCACGCGGGAGGCGGCGGAGACGCAGAAGGCGCGGAACGAGGAGATCTGCTTCTCCCCTGCCGAGTCGCGTCCGGCCGATTCGCCGATGACCCGGAACATCTCCGGCAGCAGCCGCAGCTGCACGATTCCGGTGCGGATCGACAGGTACAGTCCGGCGGCACTGAGAACGGCGATGAGGACATAGGTCAGTGGGGTGTTGATCGTCGTGATGACGTCGATGATCGGCGAGTCGTCGCTCATAGCAAGCCTCCTTGATCGATCTCCTGAGTGTCTCATGTGTTGACACTGACAAGACGGGTGAGTCGGCCAGGGCAGAAAGTGCGCTAAAGGCAACGTAGGACGACAGCCAAACACTACCTCCTACGCTCCCCCAGTCAGAACAACCTTCCGCACCCACACCGGAACCAAACGATAAAAGGCGGGTAGACCGGTAGCGTCGCGACGCCTACGCCACAGCTATTGTGCGCATGTTTCTTCCACTTAAAATAGGCTCCGCGGGCCCGACCTACGCAGAATGAATAAACTCCAAAATCCTCTTACCATGATTAGCAACTTCACGGTGATCAGCACATTGCGCAGCAACGTAGTCTGGCTGAGTCTCGTGGTGGAAACGGCTAGCGTAAGCGTTCATCTCTCGGAGTTCTTCAACGCGAGAGGCCATAGCTGCACAGGGGGAGTCTGAACCTGATGAGTCCTCAATTGCTGTGATTGCTGAACCTAACGTCACTCCAGTCGGAATCACCTCCGGATACTTACGATGCAGATAACCTTCAAGCAAGGGGCGCAAAGCAATCGCCCCGGACTTCACATCATCAACGCCGTTGAGCTCGCCGGACACTACCCCTGAAACAAGCTTGTAATTTCTCAAATAATCAGATTGACAAAGAGCATCCAGGTCGATGGGTCCAATATCAGAATAGTGACCGCTAGACATCCTTAATGAGACTTCGGTCACATCGGGAGCGTCGCCTGATCTCAACAAGCGATCCCGTACGCCCCTGAGGAAGTGGCCATCGTGCGCCATCAGAATTAACTGCTTCGCCTCACCCGAAATCTGTTCAATAACTTTCATAGTGTGTTCGCGACGAGGCGCATCAAGGCTACTCATAGGGTCATCGATTACGACAATCTTCTCACCCAAGTCTGGATCAGCAAGAGTAGAGGCTGCGAAGAATGCAAAGCCCATAGTCTTCTTGTCTCCTTCGCTTAAGGCGGTCGCAAAGGTGGGTCGACCCCCGCTCAACTCAATAGACTCCCCTCGCAAACGAATCTGATACTCAACGCGCGGGGCCTGACCTAAGTAATTATGATTGAATTCCGCTATCCGAAATTCCGCATTAAAGGCAGCCAAATGGTCATTAATCGTATCCTTGAACTGAATGAGCGTGTCCTTCATGATCTGATTAAGCTCGCCCCGAGCTTCCTTCTTGGCCTTCCGAGCGTTCTTCAAGCTGGTTTCAGCAGCACTCAGCGTGGAGAGCAATGCGACAGTGTCTGCGTCATACCGTAACTTCACGAGACGCAGATTATCGAGTTCATCGCGCTGCTCATCCAGACTAGAAGCATCCAAGTTCTTCTTGTACTTATCGATATCGAACAACGTTGAAAGAATCACTTGATTCTCTTCTTTATAAACGTTCGTAAAACGATCCCACTCCGCTTGAAGATCTTCAATCTGACTATCTTCGACGCACGCATCTCCTAGAGACGCCTCCTTTCGTAAAAAGAGCGACTCCAGTGACTCCCTGAGGTTTTCTAAGGCAAGGCGAGCAAACTCGTCTTGACTATCGTCCAGATTTGGAATCCGAATATAGTCTTTCCATTGTTCCAAAATCTCGTTGTTCCGCGTGCGAACCTTTGCGAACGCGCCAATTTGACTAAGATCAGTCCGCTCCAGAACCTGCCGCGCCGTCCGCCCCACACTCTGTTGCAAATCTGTGTACGCTTGGTCGAAGTAGATCTTATACATATCTAGCAAGTCAACTGCGGACGTGTCCTGTCCACAGAATGGGCAATGATCGTCGTTGGCAATATCCAATCCCTGACGAATCCAGGCCGCTGAGTTCGCATCTTTCAAACTAGCGAGATGATCAGACACTTTAGCCGCTGCTTTGGCGTGAACGCTTTCGAGGGTCGAATTCAGCACCTCGACTACCTCACCGATGTTCAATTTTGGAATTTCATACTGTTCGGGTATCGGCTGACGTTTAATATCAGCGGACCGGACCAGCTCACTCAAGCGCTTTTCAGCCCTTTCGATCTTCTGGTCTATCTTGGTGTCTTTCTTGAGCGCACGGAACTGCGGTACCGCCATTTTCCCTGCTAGAAGCGCTTCTATTTTTTGCCGCACTTCCTTTACGTCACTGCTCTCTCGTTTCTCCGCCAATGTGGCCTTTTGCTCGCGCTGTCGCGCCTTAACTGCTGACGAACCCAGAGCGAAGTCGAGCAAATTCGCTCTCTGGTTGCTCGTGACCTCATTTCCAGTATGGACGTTCGAGTTAACAAAATGGCCGTCATATACGAGGATCTCAGGGGCGTACCCGCTCCATGACCCGTTCCTGTACTCGGCAAGTGCAGACTCAAACAGGAGTTTCGCCGCTGGTTGTACCTGGCCGCCGATCGTGATGCGATCCTCGATTAAATCTGTGTCTCGGGTTGCGCACGATGTGAGCACGCTGGACAGGGTCGACTTTCCACGACCGTTCTCGGCGTAGAGTAAAGTGTTCTTGCCGAAAAGGTGCCTAGCGCCTCCATTGGCTCGACGTAGAAGCCCTACGCCCTCAACATTGAGAATCTTGGTCAGCATACTTGCCTCCTTGCCGCACGCTCCGTCCTTTGGATCGATGGTACACGGCTAACCGGAAACAAAATGAAAGTGCAAAAGCGAGTTGTCGGTGCGCAAGGCGGACTGGGGTTGTTGCGTCTGCGTATTTCGTACAGTGGAAGGCGCCGCAACGCTGTAGTGACCAAGCTAATCATGAGTTGGGCAAGGTACTCCGAATTAGTGTCGGAAATCTATAAGATCCAGCTGTCTGCCCAATGGGTCGTGATTGCGGCCGATTCCATCCACGTCGGCCGGAGAATTTTGCGCCAGAGAAGGGTTTCGGGGATCGCACAACTGCGCCCCAGGTTCGGGATACTCACGTCTCACGCTCATTTCGCGCTTTACCGTTAACCGAACAACCTGAGCGAATCGACCTGACGCCGGTAGCACACACTCGCCGGGTCCCGCCTCCTTGTCGTCAATAGCTGCATGCATAGGAGCAGGTCAAAACGAGACACTGTGCGGGCACCAGCGAGACCCCGAATGAGAGTCTCTCAAGCATGATCGTATCTGGCGGTTCTCACGTGCAACCCGGAACGATGACGCGAGACATCAACGTCAAAACAAAAAATCTCGGGGCACCGCGCAAGCGATGCCCCGAGACCTATACATATGGGGTGGCTAACGGGGCTTGAACCCGCGACCCCCGCGACCACAACGCGGTGCTCTACCAACTGAGCTATAGCCACCATCGCTGCCTTCAGACAGCATCGACTATCTTAGGTCCTCACCCGGCCAAGAGCAAACCGGCTTCTGGGCCCGCTCTCAGGCGCGCAGGACACGATCGGATCGCTGCCAGATAACTATTCGGACTCGGCCAGGCCTTTCAGCAGATCGTGTCCCTACACTGGGATCGACCCTTCCCCGCCGCATCCTCCGAGGTAACTGTCCATGCCCATTGCGCACGTGCGCGTCGCCGCCGACCGGACCGTGCAGGTCACGGCCGCCGGCACGACGTCGCAGCACCCCGATGTCGGGTCTGCGATCGCGCACCTGACGGCGCTGGCGCGCGAGCAGGGCAGCGAAGTCACCGTCAAGCTCGACGACCACGGGACCGAACGGGCGCTGCACATCGACACCTCCGGCAGGTTGCGTTCCGTGCCCGAGGCGGAGGTCGCCTCCGCACCCGAAGCCGCCGCAGATTCCGGGCAGGGTGGCGAGGAAGACGCCGCTGATGCCGTCGGCGATGACGCCGACGGGCCGCAGTATCCGCTCACCGCCCCCGAGGCGCAGGCCGACTATCCGGTGCGCGACCGGTTCTCCGGTCCGGCCGACCCGACCGGCCCGCCGACCGGCTCGATTCCCGAGCAGAAATCCCGGCACAACCCCGGCCGGCAGCAGGCGGACAGGCAGCGCCAGGCGCAGGCCGGCACACCTCGGCGCCGGGCCAAGCGGGCACGCAGCCGGCTGCAGATGAGCGGGCTCACCGTTCCCACGCTGGTGCTCGCGATCCTCCTCATCATCGCCTTAGCCGCCTACATCATGCCGCGCATCATCGGCACTCCGGAGAGCCAGGCGCCCGAGAGCATTCCCGCCGCGCATGGGGCGGCGACGCAGCAGAGCCTGTCGATGGCCACCGGCAGCAGTGCGGTGCCCGGCTTCGAGGCCACCCCGGCGTGGGAGGAGACGATCCCGCCCGGCGCCTCGGTCACGGCCACCGCCCGCGGGGTCGTCGTCGTCACGAACTCCCAGCTGCAGGTGCTCGATGCGCGCACCGGCCAGCAGCGCTTCGAGACCGACATCGACGAGCCGCCGAGCTTTGCCGTCGACACCGTCATCGACGGCCGGTCTTCGCTTGTGTGGCGGATCGGCGATCGCGCCTACGCGCTGGTCGACGGCAGCCATGAGCCGTATGAGTACGAGCTGCCGAGTGGTGCGAGGATCTCGTCGGCGGGGACGAATGTGCTCATCAAGAACGGTGATGAGCTCTCGACCTTCGCCCGGGACGGGCTCACCCATCTGCCGACACCGGCTGCCGGGTCGACGCCGATGGCCCTTGACGGCGGAGAGCTCGTCAGCGCGACATTCGCCGGCCCGCTCACCGTCACCGATGTCGAGTCCGGTGAGGAGCGCACGCTTGACCTGGAGGCCCCGCGCGATGATCTGCAAATCATCCGCTGGGTCACCGCCGGACACGGCAAGGTTGTGACACTGTGGGGTCAGCCGGGGGCAAGCACGAACTCCGGGCACCGGATCCAGCTCGTCGTCCATTCGCTGTCCGATGGCACGATCGCCTCGACCGTGTCGACGACGACGGACACCGTCGGCGAGGCCGACTGGGTGCGCGGGCAGGGCTACCAGTTTGCCGTCATCGGCCCGTACCTGTTCTCGATGGAGGACGGACTGCTCGTGCGCGACGGTTCGGAGTCTAACGCCCGCTTCTCTGAACCGCGCGGCCATGTGGTACCGGCCGTCATCGACAATACCCCGGTTCTCGTCAGTGCCGACACTGCCTGGAAGGTGCGCACGAATCTGCTGGCCGTCACCGCCGCCGACGGCTACGCCATCACCCGGGAGGGCGCCGATCGAGTGGTGGGATACCGCAGTGAGCAGTGACCGGTCAGTCGCATACGCCGTTTCTCTCACGGTGCCGACGGGCGGCTCGAATGCCGCCCCGTTTCGGGGCCTCGCTTTGGTTCGCCCTTTGGCCGGCGGCTATCATACTGTTGGCCGTCGATGCATTCTTGCAATGCAAGACGTGACCGGCGACGAATTCTGCCAGCGAGCCCTATAGGACAGATGCATACCCCACACCGCACCGCCGCAGCACGCGTTGCCGCTGCGATTGCTGTCGTTGCTGCCCTGAGCGTGCCGCTCACCGGCGCTGTGCCCGGCGTGGCAGGGTCTGCTGAGGCTTCGGCAGTTTCCACCGGAGCTTCTTCCCCCAGTGGGCCGGTGCCGAGCGCAGAACCTCATGGCCCGTCCAGCCTACGAAGCCCGGACGAGAGCAGCATCAAGGGCAGGTCCGAGTATCGGAAGATCGACGGCGCCGTCCAGTTCGTCAAAAGTCACGGCGGTGTTGTGAAACCCGGCGATTTAGACAGCACTTTCGACTGCAATATCAGCAGCTTCGATCCCGAATGCTCTGTAGATGACGACGGATTCCTCATCGTCGCGAAGTCCCACCATGCTGAGCCCGCATCGAGTTCGATGCCGCGGGCCGGCGAGCGCATCAAGTTCAAAGACGATCCGCAGATTACTTTCGAATTGGGATCCGACCGGAAGCTGAAGGTCACCTCTGACCCGATCCCTCTTGAATCACTCCGCCATTCGAACCCGCCTTCACCGTCTCCAACAGCGACTCCGACGCCGACAGGCGACCCGACGCCATCCCACGGGCCCACGCGCGAGCCTTCGCCAAAACCGACGACCCCTCCCCCACACGACGATCCGCCGACTGACGATGACCTGCGTCGCGAGCCCGACCCAAGCGAGGACGACCAGCCGGACTCCACAGCGCCGCCGAGCAGCCCGGAGGACCCGAACAGCGGCAACGGCCGCCGGTCCATCCGCGTCCCCGGTCAGGCTGGCAATGATTGGGCCCCTACGGGTGACGGCAGCAATCAGCAGCCGCAGTACAACTACGCCGACCCGGTCCCGCGAGCTCCCGATGACGATGAGTCCGCGACTGACGATGCCATCAGCGCCGAGGGCTCCCCTGGTGGGCAGACTGAAAGGTCGGCTGAAGCGGGCGCTGACAGCGCCGATGACGATGCCGCCGACCTGGCCAGCGCGACCGGTTCCGGCTGGGCGATCGGCGGGCTCGTCGGCATCGCCGCGATGGCCATCGGCCTCGTCGTCTTCTTTCTCGGCCGCAGCGACCGGCGCCGCGCGCACTGACCTCACCTTGCTGACTGGCGCACTAACTTCGCTGCTCCAATAGGGAGCAGCCGTGCCGACGGGCTGACGGCCGGCGACAGCTCCTGAGAGGCCCCCACGCACGCCACGGGCGGTGAGTCCTCAAGACTCACCGCCCGTGTGCCGCTGTCAGACTGCGGTGCCGCTTGCCGAAACCGGTTTCCTTTCGACCTGACCAGTGCTCGAAAGGAAACCACTGCCTCGGGCGCGCCCGCCCTCCCTGCGGCCGGTCAGCTGCGCCGGCGCCTGCGGATCACGAGCACGGCGGTCACGCCGGCTCCGATGAGCAGGGCGGCCAGGATCGCCATCGCGGCGATCTCCGTGCCGGTGCGCGGCAGCTTGTCCGTCTCGATCTTCTTCGAGTCGTCGTCCTCGGTCGGCGGCGGCTTGGGCTTGTCGTGATCATCGCGGCCGCCGTCATCGTCGTCGCCGTCGTCGGGGATGCCGATGACCGTGGCGTCGTTGGTGACCTCGCCGCGTGCGATGTCCTCGGCGGTGATCGTGTACGGATACGGGCCGCACTCCGCGGATTCTCCGGGTGCCAGCGTGCCGATGTCGCAGGCCATCTCACCGCCGAGCAGCGGATCGTCTATGACGATCTCGGTCAGCGTGACATGGCCGTCGTTGGTGACGGTGAAGCTGTACTCGATGGTGTCGCCGGCGTCGGCCTTGCCGCTGCCGTTGGTGTCCTTCGGACCCTCGGCGTGCTTCTCCAGCTTGACCGACTTCTGCGCCGGCACCGGTGTCGTGATCGAGTCCTCGTCGGTCTCGGTCTCGCCGTCCGGCCGCTTGCCGGTGACGTTCGCGGAGTTGGTCACCTCACCGGCATCGGCGTCCGCCTGCGTGAGCTCGTAGTCGACCGGGCCGCACTGCGTCGACTCCCCTGGCGCCAGGGTCGTCTGCGCGCAGGTGACCTCGGTGCCGTCGAGCATCGGGTCGGTGACCGCGATGTCGGTCAGAGTCGTCGTGCCGGTGTTGGTGACGGTGAAGGTGTAGGAGATCGTGTCCCCTGCCCCGATGCCGTCGCCGTCGACGTCGGTGACCTCGCCGGCCTCCTTCTTCAGCTCGACGCCGCCTTCCCGATCGAAGGTCACGTCTGCCGAATCGTCGGCGCTGACCGTGCGGTCGCGGGTGTCGACGGCATCGACCGTCGCGGTGTTCTCCACCGTTCCGGCGTCGATGTCCTCCTGCGTGAGCGTGTAGGCCGGCGCCTGGCACTCTGCCGATTCGCCTGGCTCGAGGGTGTCTGCCAGCTGGCAGTCGTGCCCGTCGAGGCCGAGCTTCGGGTCGGTCAGGGTGGCGCTGCGCAGGCCGACGTCACCGGTGTTGGTGATGGTGAACGTGTAGCTCACCTGGTCACCCGCATCGATGCGGCCGCTACCGTTGGTGTCCTCGACCGCACCTGCGGTCTTCGACAGCGAGACTGCCGCGTTGCCGTCGACCGGGGTCGTGATCGTGTTCTCATCCTCGACCGGTGCGTCGTCCGGTCCTGACGTCCCGCTCGCCTTGGCCGTGTTCTCGACCGATCCGCGGTCGAGGTCGGCAGCCGTGAGCGTGTAGGTGCCGGTGCAGGTCAGCGGGTCGTCACCGGGCTGCAGCGTGGCCGGGACGGCTGGGCTGCAGTCGGTCATCTCCCCGCCGAGCAGCGGGTCGGTGACGGTGACGTCGCGGACGGTGAGGGTGCCGGTGTTCTCGACGGCGACTGTGTACTCGATCGTGTCACCGGCATCGACCTTGCCGCTGCCGTTGGCGTCGACGATGTCGCCGGCGGTCTTGATCACCGCCAGGCTCGCACTGCCGTCGATCGGCGTGCGCGTCTCGTCGGTGGCGTCCGGCGGGTTGTCCCCGGCCTCGCGCTCACCGCCGGCGGTCGCTGTGTTCGTCACCTCACCGGCATTGACGTCGGCCTGCGTGATCGTGTACGTGTGCGGTCCGCACTCGAGCGACTCGCCTGGCGCCAGTCCCTCATCGGGCAGCGCCGGGCAGCTGAGGTCGCCGCCGAGCAGCGGGTCGTCGAGGCTGATCGCATCGAGCGTCGTCGCACCAGTGTTCGTGATCGTGAACGTGTAGTCGATCGTGTCACCGGCATCGACGCGGCCGTTGTCGTTGGCGTCGGTGGCGGCGCCGGCCTGCTTCTCCAGGCTCAGGGCGGTCTCGGCGGTGAACGTGCGTTCGGCGTCGTCCTTGCCCGAGGTGGTGGTGCCCTTCGTGTCGGTGCCGGTGATGGTAGCCGTGTTGGTCACCTTCCCGGCGTCGACGTCGTCCTGGGTGAGCGTGTAGGTGACGCTGTCACAGGTGGCCTTCTCCCCTGGTGCCAGGCCCTCGTCGGGAAGCGCGCACTCAACGCCGTCGAGTCCGAGCTTCTCATCGGTCAGGGTCGCCCGGGTCAGGGTGGTGACACCGGTGTTGGTCAGCTCGAAGGAGTACTCGACCTGGTCACCCGCGCTCACACGGCCGTCGCCGTTGGTGTCGACGACCTCGGAGACGGACTTCTCCAGTCCGATCGCGCTGGCGGTGTCGAGTTCCTTCGTCACCTCATCGGTCGAGTCCTCCGGCGGGGCGCCGGGACCGCGACCGGAGATCGTGGCGATGTTCTTCGCCTCGCCGGCGTCGATGTCAGCCTGGGTGAGCGTGTAGGTCTGCTCTGCGCAGTCGACGGCGGCACCTGGTGCCAGTCCGCCGTCGGGCAACTGACAGGCCACGCCTTCGAGACCGAGCTTCGGATCATCGAGGCTCACCGACGTCAGCGTGGTCTTGCCGGTGTTCTCAACACGGAAGCCGTAGGTGATGGTGTCACCGGCATCGGTGCAGCCGTTGCCGTTGGCATCGACGACGTCTCCGGCGGTCTTGTCGAGTTCGAAGGCACCGTATCCGGTGAAGGTCACCGTCGAGATCGTCTCCGGGGATTCGATGTCGAACTCGCTCAACTTCCCGCGGGCGATCGCCGTGTTCTCCACCATGCCGGCATCGACGTCGGCCTGCGTCAGCGCGTAGGCCGGGGCGACGGTGCAGTCGGTCGTCTCGCCGGGGGCGAGTTCGGTGGCTTCACAGGTGATGGTGCTGTCGGCCAGCAGCTCGTCGTCGATCCAGATGTCGCTGACGGTCTGCGTGCCGGTGTTGCGCACCGTGAAGGTCCAGTCGACTGTGTCGCCGACGTCGACGCCGTTGTCGTCGATGTCGTTGACACCCGAGTTGTCCTTCGTCAGCATCAGCGCGCCGCGGCCGGAGAACGCGGTGTCGACTGTGTCGGTGTCGTCGACTTCAGAACCGTTCGACGCCGAGCCGGTCACGGTTGCCGTGTTGAGCACGTGGCGGGCGTTGACGTCGTCGAGCGTGAGCGAGTAGTACACCGGCCCGCATGTCGTCGTCTCTCCGGGGGCCAGGGTGTCGGCCTCACAGGTGATCGGGTCGTCGCTGACGGTGGCGTCGTTGACGACGACGTCGGTCAGGGTGAGGTTGCCGGTGTTCTTGACCTCGAAGGTGTACGGGATCCGGTTGCCTTCGCGCACCGGATTGTCCGGGCTGTCACCGACCTCGTTGCCGTCATCGTCGATCGGACGGCCGCTCGTCTTGACGAGGTTGATGTCCGGGGCGCTGGGCAGCGGCAGCACGGCCGAGTCGGTCACCGGCTCGGGATCGTCGCCGTGCGGGCCGGTGCCGGTGACGGTGGCGGTGTTCTCCACCTCTCCGGCGTCGATGTCGGCCTGCGTGATCTCGTACGGTTCTGCCGTGCACGTCACCGAGGCACCCGGTGCAAGCGTCGACGGGTCACAGGTGACCTCGCCGAGCTTCGGGTCGTCGATGGCGAGGTTCGAGATCGTGAGGATTCCGGTGTTCGTCACCTCGAAGGTGTAGTCGATGGTGTCACCCGGGGTCGCGGTTCCCGAACCGTCGCGGTCCTCACCGGAGCTCGCGCTCTTCTCCATGGTGAAGGTCGGGATGCCGGTGACCGGCAGGCTGAAGCTGCCGTCGTCGGTGACCTCGTCGGCTCCGTTGAGGGGCTTGCCGTTGACGGTGGCGGTGTTGTCGACGGACCCGGAGTCGATGTCCTCCTGGGTGATCGTCAGCGTCGCACCGGTGCACGTCATCTGCGATCCGGAGGCGAGCACCTCTTCAGGGCACTCGACGGCGCCGCCGAGGCGGGGGTCGGTGAGTTCGATGTCGGCAAGGGTGATCGCACCGGTGTTGGTGACATCGAAGGTGTAGGTGATCTCATCACCGACGTCGACGATGCCGTTGCCGTTGACGTCGGAGTGCTCACCGGTCTTCTTCAGGTCGATCGACGGTGTCGCGCCGGTGATCGGCGTCAGCAGCTCATCGGTGCTCTCGACCGGTGTGCCCTGGGAGTCGCCGGTGACCTTCACCGTGTTGCGCACGCCCTCGGCGTCGACGTCGTCGAAGCTGAGGAAGTAGTCGATCGGCCCGCAGGTCGCCGACTCCCCTGGTGCGAGCGTCGTCGGGAACTCGGTTCCGCATTCGAGGACACCGCCGAGCATCTCATCGGTCAGCTCGATGCCGGTCACGGTCGTGTTGCCGGTGTTGGTGACCTCGAAGCTGTAGGACAGCGTGTCACCGGGGTCTGGTCCGTTGCCGTCGGTGTCCTTCAGATCCGAGACCGACTTCTCAACGCTGATCGCTGGATCCCGTTCGATGATGACGCTCTCGACCGGGTCGTCGGTGAGCTTCTCCCCACTCGGTGGGGTGACCTCGGCGTGAGCGTTGTTGACGATAACGCCGGCGTCGATGTCAGCCTGCGTCAGCGTGTAGGTGAACGGCCCGCAGACGACTTCATCGAGCGGAGCGATCGTCGTCGTGCCGCATTCCAGCGGCTCATCGGAGATGAGCGGGTCTTCGACGCGCAGGTCGGTCAGCGTCACGGTCGAGGTGTTCTTCACCGTGATGCTGAAGTCGACGGTGTCCCCGGCATCGACGCGGCCGTTGTTGTTGGCGTCGACGATCTCACCGGAGGACTTCATCGCCGACATGCTCGGTTCCGTCGGGATGACTGCTGCGGTGTGGTCATCGGAGGTGACCGAGTCGCCCTTGTCCGGGGTGCCGGTGACGAGCGCGTCGTTGCTCACCACTCCGGCGTCGACTTCGTCCTGGGTCAGCGCGTGCGTGCCGGTGCACGTCAGCGTCTCTCCCGGGGCGAGTGTCGTCGTGTCCGGGTCGCAGGTGGCCGGGGCGTCGAGGCGGTTGTCCTCGAGTGTGACGTTGCGCAGCGTGGTCTCGCCGGTGTTCTCGATGGTGAAGGTGTACTCCACGTCGGTTCCTGCGCCTGCTCCCTCGGGGATGTCGGCGACGGTCTTCGTCAGCTTGATGCCCGAGGCCGGGGTCACCATGCCGGTGACGCTGTCCTCGGCGCTGACCTCCTGGTTCAGCGGAGTCCTGCCGGTGGCTGTGGCGGTGTTGGTGAACGATCCGGAGTCGAGGTCGCCCTGGGTGAGGACGTGGAACGCGCCGGTGCAGGTGGTCGATTCGCGCGGGGCGAGTGACGTCGCCTCACAGGTGATGTCGCCTTGTGCCTGCGGGTCGCTGATGGCCAGATCTCGCAGTGTGACGTTGCCGGTGTTGGTGACAGTGAAGCTGTATTCAGCGGTGTCACCGGCGCTGACGCGGCCATTGCCGTCGGCATCGCTGCCGCCGGTGATCGATTTGATCAGCTGCAGTGCACCGGCGTCGCTGCCGACCGGCACGGTGATGCTGGAGTCGTTGGAGATCCGGTCGCCCAGCGGCGGCTGGGCGGTCGCGGTGGCGGTGTTCTCCAGCTTCTCGTCATCGAGGTCGGCCTGCGTGATCGTGTGGGTTTCCGACGGGCATTCGACGGTCTCACCCGGGGCCAGCGCTCCGCCGGGAATCGGGCAGGCGACATTGTCGATGCCGAGCAGCTCATCGGTGAGCCGGACGTCGCGCAGGGTCGAGGTGCCGGTGTTCGTCACGCTGAAGGAGTAGGTGATCGTGTCGCCGGGAACCACGTTTTCGGGTTCGCGCGGAGTGCCGTCGGGAGAGGTGATCTGCGAAGCGGACTTCTGCAGGTTGATCGAGGAGATCGAGGAGATCTCTGCGGTCGCTGAGCTCTCGGCTTTCGCTGTGGCGATTCCGTTCGGGTCGGTCGCTTCGGCTGTGGCGGTGTTGTCGACCTTGCCGGCATCGACGTCCGCCTGCGTGAGGGTGTAGGTCGCTGCCGTGCAGTCGATGCTCTCACCCACGCCGAGGGTGGTGTCCGATGGGCAGGTGATGTCACCGATCTTCGGGTCGGAGACTGACAGGTTCGTCAGCGGTGCCGAGCCCGAGTTCGTCAGCTTGAAGGTGTATTCGATGGTGTCGCCGGCGTTCTGGGTGCCGGAGTTGTCGACGTCGGTGAACGCACCGGCCTGCTTCTGCAGCTGCAGGGCGATCGCCGAGGCGCTGGCGGTCGCTTCGTCGGAGACGGTGAGCGATCCGGCCTCACCGGTGGCGGTGACCTTGTTGGTCGTGACACCGGTGACCGGGCCGCTGCAGGTGAACTCGCGAGACTCGTACGGTGCCAGCGACAGGCCTGACTGGTCACAGGAGTCCAGCACGCTGTCTTCGATGGTGACGTTCTCCAGCGGAACGGATCCGCTGTTGGTCACCGAGATCGTCCAGGTGACGTCCTCGCCTGCCGGGACCACGGTGGGATCGGCGTTCTTCGAGACGTCGATGCCAGCTGTCTCGACCTGGCTCGTATCACTGGATGCCAGGTCTGCGCCGTTCGGCGTGGTCGCCTTCACTGAGGCGGTGTTCGTCAGCGGTTGCGTTGTCTCCGGGCCCTCACAGGTGTAGGTCTGCTCATATCCGTCAGCAGTCGGTGCCGGCATACTTCCGATCGTGCGGGCGCACTCCGGGGCTGCAGGGTCTTCGACCCGGACGTTTCTCAGGTCCGTGGATCCGCTGTTGGTGACGGTGATCGTGTAGCTCGGCCGCTCCCCCTGCTTGACGGTTTGCGTATCGTCGGTGCCATTGAAGCTCTTTTTGATGCGCACCGCACCAGTGGGCACGGAGAAGATCGAGTTCTGCAGCAGGTACGAGTCACCGGTCGTCGACAGGCTGAGCGTGGCGCTCGTGTCGCCCTCCCTGACGTTGGGCAGCGATCTGGTGAGCACGTCGACGCTGGCGTTGACGAAGGGATTCGAGTTCGGGTACGACCGGTAGTTCTGAGAGCCTTCAGCCCGGGACACACCGATGTTGCCGGTCTCCCCGTAGGCGTTGGGGATCTCGCGCAGCGTCGGGCTGCTCGATGTCCGGTAGCGGGCGGTATCGCCGCTGATCGAGCGGTCACCTTCATACAGGCTGAACCCGGCGCGACCTCCGGCGCCCTGGGCGGTGAACCCGTCGAACGTGACGTTCTCCGACTGCTCGCCCGGCTGTTTGCGGACGTGACCGTCGTAGAGAATGACAGTGCGGGCCGCGGCGGCGGCGTTGCCGGGCACGAATGTGCCGAAGTCGTACACGACCGCCAGCGACCAGCCGGTGTAGCAGCCGTATCCCTGGACCGACCACAGGTTACCGACCGTCACGGTCTGTGCTGAACCGGTGGGCACATTGGCGAACTGTGCGGTGACGTCGGCTGAGGCGGAGTAGTACTGAATGCCGTTGCTGCCCAGGTCAGCGTTGCTCTCCTGCGTGTAGCGCCCGACATCGACCGACACCGGTGCGCTGCCGGCGACGGAGATGCGCGGCCGCGTCGACTGCGGGCTGCCCTCACTGGCCACCCAGTCCGGCAGGGTGCCGCGCGCGTTCGCCGTGCAGCGCACACCGGCGACCCCGTTGACGTAGCCGGTGTTGCCCGACCAGTACAGCTGCGCTTTGACGACTTTCGCTCCGGCCGGCACGGTGACGCTCGCTGAGGAGGAGTTCGCACCCATGCCGGCAGCACCGTTGACGCTGTTCTTCATCCACAGGAAGTCATTCGGAGAGTTGCTCGCGGAGCCGCCGTGCAGGCCGGTGCAGTTGGCATCGGTGCGCCATGTCGGTTTCGTCTTATCGCACTCGAGGGCACCATTGCCCACCATGAGGAAGTCGCCGTTGACAGTGGCGTTGTAGCGCTGCGACATCGGCGTGATGGGCTTGGCCTCAGCCTCACCTGCCGGCACGATGACGCCGGCAACGACGCCGAGCCCGACCGCGAGCGCCAGAGCCAGCGCCCCGGCCACGGTCTTGAAGATGGGAGTATGAGCAGCCTGCCGCCATATCTCGCGGAGACTGACGCGCCAGTAGGGTCGCCGGGAGGTGTGCAGAGAGGGCATGAGCCACCTGATTCTGATCAGTCAGGGATGCCTCGGCCGAACGTCACGCGAGCGCATCGGGGTGGAGCTGATATCGACATATATACGGATGAAGTTGATTTCATTATAATGTCAATCTCCTGAGTTCCCCATGTGCGTTACCTGATCGTTATCAAACTCGCCCGGACCGGAGCAATCAGCGCCGCCCGGCAGCTGACAAGATGTCGCCCCGACCCCTGAGCCCCAGGCCAGAGAGCGCCAGGCCCCAGACTCAGCGCACGCCGATCAACGCTGACCGGATCCGCGGACTGAGCCGAAGGAGACGTTAGCCCCTGACGGGCAATCCACGTTTCGGCTCTCGTCAACGACCGCCGGGTCACAGCAGAGAACCCGCTGTCCAGCAACGCTGGACAGCGGGTTCTTCGAAGGATCTGTACACCCCCCGGGACTCGAACCCGGAACCCACTGATTAAGAGTCAGTTGCTCTACCAATTGAGCTAGAGGTGCGAACGAGAGACAACTCTACACATCCGTCGGCGGCTTGCAAAATCAGATCCAAGCCTCAGCGCCGAATGTGGTGAGGTTCACGCACTAGAGGTACAGGCCAGTTGATTCTGAGGCTCTCTGCTCGGAGATCGCATGGACGTCCCGCTCCCGCAGCAGCATGTACGTCGTGGCCTCGAGCTCGACCTCAGCGCGCTCCTCAGGATCGAAGAGCACGGTGTCTCCCAGCTGCACCTGCCGGACATGAGGGCCGGCTGCCACGACGCTGCCCCATGCCAGCCGCTTGCCCACCTCAGCCGTGGCCGGGATGACGATACCGGCAGCCGAGGTGCGCTCACCGAGCTCCGCGTCCGGCTCGACGAGGAGCCGGTCGTGGAGCATGCGGATGGGTAGCGACGATGTCTGGCCCACGTTCAGCGCTTGGCCCTAAGGACAAGCAGGGTGACCAGCGCGGCCGAGGCGAGCACGGCACCGCCGATGAGAGCGACGCGGTCGGCCTTGACCGAACCGTCGTCGTTGATGACGACGGACTTGGCGTTGTCGGTGGCGCGACGGGTCAGCGCCTTCGGATGCACCCGGCCGACGAACTCGTCGATATTGGCAGCCAGCCGCTGTTCGCGCAGTCGGATCGACTCTTCGAGCTGGGACTTATTGGCGCTGTCGACGGTGACGTCGGAGGTGTAAACATTGCTGCTCATCAGGATGCTTCCTCACTCACGAAGGGGCTGGCGTGCAGGAGACCGGCAGGTGCCCAGACAGTGGCGGCAGATGCCGTCGTCCCACATCATTGTCTCTGCTTCTAGAGCTTACCGGTTCACGCCGGATATGGTGGAACCGGCGTTCGACGAGTCGAGCGCCGCAGCTGTGAACGCGGCACCCGTGCACCTGAAAGGAATGAGCATGCCCCGTCTTGAGGTCGGCGACACCGCCCCTGATTTCACCCTGCCCGCAGCGGACGGCTCGGAGGTGACGCTCTCGGACTTCCGCGGCCAGCGCGTCGTCGTGTACTTCTACCCTGCTGCCATGACCCCAGGCTGCACCACCCAGGCCTGCGACTTCCGCGATTCGCTCGCCGCCCTCCAGGGTGCTGGCCTGCAGGTCCTCGGCATCTCCCCGGACAAGCCCGAGAAGCTTGCGACGTTCACTGAGAAGGAGTCGTTGAACTTCCCGCTGCTCTCCGATGCCGACAAGGCGGTCATGACCGAATGGGGCGCCTTCGGGGAGAAGAAGAACTACGGCAAGATCGTCCAGGGTGTCATCCGCTCCACTGTCGTCGTCGACGCCGACGGCACGGTCGAGCACGCCCAGTACAACGTCAAGGCCACCGGCCACGTGGCCCGGCTGCGCAAGCAGCTCGGCATCGACGACGGCTGACCCGACGGCCAGCCGACCCGAAACTCGGAACCGGGCCCAGGCCTCGGGACCGGACCCGCACCTCGGGGCCGGCAGACCTGACGCAACCAGCCCGGCACACGCGGGGGATCTGCTTCCCTCGCCGTGTGCCGAGCCGGTTCGCCGTCGGGCAGGCGGCTGGTCTAAGCTGGTGAGCGCTTCGCGCGAGTGGCGGAATTGGTAGACGCGCTGGATTTAGGTTCCAGTGTCTGCGGACGTGAGGGTTCGAGTCCCTCCTCGCGCACCGTGGTCCCCTTGGCCGTATCGCAGCCCCCAAGCGCGCCGGCCCCGGGACCGGCGCTCACTCCTCATCCCAGCCCTCCGGGCCGACCCCGTTGGCATCGACCGGCTCATCGGCGCCGCGATAGCGCGGCACATTGGAGATCGCACCCTCATGCTGCCGGTCGCCGACCCGCTCAGCGATGGCCGGCTGGCGCTGGGACGGGAAGTCGCGCAGCCCGCCGAGGCGGTGCTCATCCCACTTCTCCAGCGTCAGCGGCGTCTGCAGCCACAGGGTCACAAGCTTCGCGCACTGGATGAGCGAATCGACGTGAGTGCGCTCCCAGCCGTGCGAACCGTCGAGCCCGAACGCCATGAGTGCCGCACGCGCACCGGCTCCTGCCTCCAGCGCGGCGGCGACATCGGAGCGGTAGTAGGTGAAGATGTCGCGGGCCATGTCGAGGCCGTGGCGCTGTCCGAGCCGGATGAGCTTGCGGGTCAGGTGGTAGTCGAAGGGGCCGTGCATGTCCTTGAGCGGGATAGTCACCCCGCGCTCGAGCGAGTTCTGGTTCGGCGCACACACCGCGTTGTCGATCGAGACGAGCTCGGCGACGTTCTGTGACACACCGGCCGAGGCGCCGTGGCCGACCTCCTCGAAGATCGTCACGAGGATCGTCGTCTTCACCGGCAGCCGCAGCTTCCCGTCGATCGCGCTCTTGGCTGCGGCGAGTGCGATCGCCACACCGGCCTTGCCGTCGAGGTGGCGGGAGTTGATGTAGCCGGACTTCGACATCGACGAATGCGTCATGAGCGCGACCGTGTTGCCGACCTCGATGCCGAGCCCCTCCAGGCCGGCCTTGTCGCTGACGGCCTCGTCGACGCGCACCTCGACCTCATCCCAGCTCACCGGCTGCTCATCGACCTCGTCGCCGTAGGCGTGGCCGGAGGTCTTGAGGGGCAGAATCGTACCGGTGTAGACGACATCGGGGAACTCGGTGATGATCTGCACGCGCGCCCCTTCGGCGAACCGGGAGGAGAAGGTGCCGACCGGCACGACCGACAGCCGGCCATTGTCCTTGAGCTTCGAGACCATGCAGCCGATCGTGTCGGCGTGGACGACGATGCAGCGCTCGGCGTCGATCTCCTCATGCAGGTCAGCGTCGTCGGCCTCCCCGTCATCCGTGCCCGAGGCGGCAGGCAGTTCGACGATGAGCGCACCCTGGCGGGTGAGCTGGGCGTTGAGGCCGAGGTCGGCGACGATGTCGCCGATGAACTGCATGACGGCATCGGTGCGTCCCGAGGGAGAGGGGGTGCGCAGCAGGCGGAAGAGGATGTCGAGCATCCACCCCTGGTCGATGACTCCGGGTGTGAGATCAGTGAATCCGGTGGCATTGTCGTTGCCGAGTTCAGCGACGTTGTAGGCGCTGTCGGCGGTGTCGTCGTGGGGCACTCTGACTCCTCCTTCTGTCGTGCTCAAGGGGGCGTCCGCACAGCCGGTCGGCTCTGCGGACGGTGGCGGGCATGCCGGGCATGCCCGCACAGTGGCCACCATAGCGCCCGCAGGCGCTGTGGCCAGCCGCATGTCAGAGTCTTGAGGGCCTTTCGAGGCGGCTCCCGGCACGCACTCAGCCCCCGCCTCGGGCTCGGTGGATCAGGTCGCTGGGCCGGTCGGTGCCGGTTCTCCGGGCTGGCCGGTGTCAGTTCGTCGGATCGGCGGGCTTGTCCGGCTCCCACGCCCACGGGGTGCGCTTGGAGTTGGGAAACAGGTAGTCGACGAATTCGGCGGCGACCGGCTGCGGCTCGTGATTGGCCAGCCCGGGGCGCTCATTGGCTTCGATGAAGACGTAGTCGGGGCCCTCGACGTCGGGGACGAGCAGGTCGATGCCGGTGACCGGGATGTCGATGGCCGCTGCGGCGGTGATCGCGGCCCTCGCCAGCTCCGGGTGCAGGCGGTCGGTGACGTCGTGGATGGTGCCGCCGGTGTGGAGGTTGGCGGTGCGCCTGACCTGCAGTCGCTTGCCGGGTTCGAGGATGTCGTCGAGGCTGTAGCCCTCCTCGCGCACTGTCGCCTCGGTCGACTCATCGAGCGGGATCTTTGACTCCCCGCCGGTGGCTGCTGCCCGGCGCTTGGACTGCTTACGGATGAGCTCGGCGACCGGGGTCTTGCCGTCGCCGACGACGGCGGCCGGCCGTCGGATCGCTGCGGCGATGACGCGGCCGGTGATGACGAGGATGCGCAGGTCCTCACCTTCGCAGAACTCCTCGAGCAGCACCTCGGAGCCCTCGCCTCCGGCGCGGCCGAGTGCGTCCTTGAGCTGCTTCTCCGTCTGCACGCCGATCGTGATGCCAGCCCCCTGCTCGCCGCGCACCGGCTTGACGACCAGCGGACCGTACTCGTCGAGGAAGTCGACGTCGCCTTCGTCGAAGGTGGCGTTGCGGCCCTGCGGGACGCGCACGCCGGCGGCTTCGACGATCTTGCGGGTCACGCGCTTGTCCTCGCACCGGCTCATCGCCACCGCCGAAGTGTACTGCGACAGCGACTCGCGGGTGATGACGGTCCGGCCGCCGAATTCGAGCTGGATGTAGCCGGTGTCGGCATCGAGGACGCTGACGCGGATGCCGCGTCGGGTGGCCTCATCGGCGATGATGCGGGCGTACGGGTTGAGCTCGTCGAGGCCCTCGATGCGCGGCTGGGCGTAGAGCTGCTCGTTGATGGCGTTCTTGCGCTTGACGCCGTAGATCGGCATGCGGGTGAAGCCCATGTGCTCGTACAGGCTGATGGCGGCTTCGTTGTTCCACATCACCGACAGGTCCATGAATGCCGCACCGCGTTCGGCCAGCAGGCGGGCGAGTGCGACGACGAGGAACCGGCCGAGGCCGCGGTGGCCGCTGGTCGTATCGACCGCCAGCGTCCACAGCGAGGAGCCGCGCTCGGGGTCGTCGAACAGCTCGGAGTGGTCGACACCGGTGACGGTGCCGATGATCTCGCCGGTCGATTCGTCCTCGGCGACGAGGTAGTGCATCGATTCGGCGTTGCGGTGGTTGTCCCAGATGACGCTGACATCGGCTGGGACCATCGAGCGGGTGACGTAGATGCGGTTGATCGCCTCGCAGTCGGCCTCCGTCTCGATGGAACGCACCCGCACGCCGGGCACCTCGGCCGGATCGGGAAGCCGGTTCTCCAGATCGAGCCGGTAGGTGTGGCTCGGGTCAATGAAGTACTCCTCCGGATGCAGCGCCACGAGCACATGCGGATCCGAAAGGTACATGCAGATATCGCGGGTGCCGCCTGCTTCATCGCGCAGCACCCGGCCGATCTCCTCGATCTCTGAGAAGGTCTGGCCGAAGACGAGCCGGCCCCAGCCGAGCTCCTGGATGACGTCGTGCTTCAAGGTCCCTCCTGCCGGGATGTGCCTTCAGCCACCGGGCCGGGATCCCTGCCCAGCCCGGTGGTCTCGGCGTGAAGTCGGTGGGTCAGGCTGCCGGGCCGGTGATGCCGTGGTTCTGCAGCCAGAGTTCGAGCAGGGCGATCTGCCACAGCCGGTTGCCGCGCAGCGGAGTGAGGTTGTCGTTCGGGGCCTCGAGCAGCGCCTCGACGGCGGCCGGCTGGAACAGGCCGCGGTCGCGGGCGACCTGGCCGGAGATCGCCTCGCGGACCTTCTCCAGATACGGGCCCTGCAGGTGCTTGAGCGCCGGGACCGGGAAGTAGCCCTTGGGCCGGTCGATGACCTCGCTCGGGATGACCCGGCGGCCGACCTCCTTGAGGATGCCCTTGCCCTCCTGGGCGGTCTTGTACTCGGCGGGGCATTCGGCGGCGAGCTGGACGAGGTCGTGGTCGAGGAACGGCATGCGCGCCTCGAGCCCTGCGGCCATCGTCATGTTGTCCACGCGCTTGACCGGGTCGTCGACGGCCATGATCGTCGTGTCGATGCGCAGCGCCCGGTCGATGCCGGTGGTCGCACCCGGGCTGCGGAAGTGGGCGTCGACGTACTCGGTGGAGACATCGGAGCCGGTCATGAACTGCGGGGAGACGAGCTGGCCCATCTCCTCGTAGCTGCGGTCGAAGAACGACTGCTGGTAGCTGGCGAGCGCAGCCTCGACGTCGTCGCCGGCTTCGTACATCGGCGGGTACCAGTGGTAGCCGGCGAACACCTCGTCGGCCCCCTGCCCGGACTGCACGACTTTGACGTGCTTGGCGACCTCCTGGCTCAGCAGGTAGAAGGCGACCGCGTCGTGGCTGACCATCGGCTCGCTCATGACCCCGATCGCCTCGTCGAGGGCCGGCAGCATCCGGTCGGTGGAGATGCGCAGCTGGTGGTGGTTGGTCTTGAAGTGCTCGGCGATGACGTCGGAGTACTTGAACTCGTCTCCCTCTTCACCGCCGAAGGACTCGAAGCCGATCGAGAAGGTCTCGATGTCCTTCTGCCCGAGCTCGTCCATGAGCCCGACGATGAGGCTGGAATCCAGGCCGCCGGAGAGCAGCACGCCGACGGGCACATCGGCGGCCAGCCGGCGGCGCACGGCTTCGCGCAGGCTGTCGTAGATCGCGTCCTGCCAGTCGGTTTCGGACCAGTCGGCCTTGTCCTCACCGGTGCCGTACAGCGGCTGCCAGTACTGCGTCTGCGTCTGCGAACCATCGGTCTCGACCCACATGTAGGTCGCCGGCGGCAGCTTGCGCACGCCCTGGAGCATGGTGAACGGCGAGGGCACCACGGCGTGGAAGGTCATGTAATGGTTGAGCGCCACCGGGTCGATGCGGGTGTCGATGCCGCCGGCAGCCAGCAGCGCCGGCAGGGTGGAGGCGAAGCGGAAGGCGCCGTCGACCTCGGCGAAGTACACCGGGCGCACGCCCATCCGGTCGCGGGCGATGAATACGCGCCCGGACTCCTCTTCGTGGATGGCCAGCGCAAACATGCCCTGGAACTTCTCGAGGGCCTTCTCGCGCCATTCGGCGAAGGCCTTGAGCACCACCTCGGTGTCGGAGCTGGAGCGGAAGGTGTGGCCGAGTCCGTGGAGCTCCTCGCGCAGCTCTTCGTAGTTGTAGATCGCGCCGTTGAGCACGATCGTCATGCGCACATCGGGGTCGTGCATCGGCTGCGCGCCGGTCTCCCCGAGGTCGATGACCGCCAGACGCTGGTGGCCGAGTGCGACCCGCCCGTCGTCGATGATGCCGTCACCGTCAGGGCCACGGCCGGCCATCGCCTTGCTCATGGCCTCAACCGCGGCCTTCGCGTCCCTGTGTGGTGCCTGGGCTGTCGAGATCTGTCCGCAGATGCCGCTCACGCCGGCTCACATCCTTCAGGTAGGTTGCAGTGCTCACCATCCTATACAACGCACCACCCCGCAGCGCAGCCTCGGTCAGGCTCCTCGCACGGCGGTGACGACGGTGAATTTGCGGTCCCTGGCCCACTGCCGGCTGGCCCCGAACGTCCGCTCGACCGCACCACGGTAACCGAGGTGGGAGTTGTAGACGCAGACGAGTCTCCCACCAGGTTTCAGCATCCGGTGGGCTGTGCGGATCATTGCGTGTGCGGTGCCGGTTTCGATCGTGTGCCCGGTGTGGAAAGGCGGGTTGAGCACGATGAGATCGCAGCTGCCGGCAAGCGCATCGAGTGCCGGGTCGGTCTCGGCTGAGGCGTCGGCAAGGACGAGCTGGACGTCCGGGTTGCCTGTGCTCAAGGTGGCCGTGGCCGAGGCGAGGGCGGCTTTGGACACGTCGATCCCGATGCTCGTGGCTGGGTTCAGCAGCCCCTGGAGGTTGGCCAGCAGCCAGCCGTTGCCGCAGCCGAGGTCGGCGACCGTGAGCCCGGCAGAATCGTGACTGCCGGCAGCAGGAGTGAGCTTGGCGCGGTGGTCGATGAGGCTGGTGACGAGCACGTCGGTGCCGTGATCGATCTGGGTGCCGCCGTAGCAGGCGCCGTAGGCCGCGACCTCGAGGGGTGCTGCACCGGGCACGCGCAGCGGCCGGATGTCGCTGCGCGGGAACACCGGGGCAGCCTCGGCCGGTCCAGCACCGCTGCCGCCACGCGGGTGGCTGCCG
Organism: Brevibacterium luteolum; assembly: GCF_025147615.1. Classification (NCBI taxonomy): domain Bacteria; kingdom Bacillati; phylum Actinomycetota; class Actinomycetes; order Micrococcales; family Brevibacteriaceae; genus Brevibacterium; species Brevibacterium luteolum. The sequence goes on from NZ_JALXPM010000012.1 coordinate 36,337, forward strand.
ATGATGAGCCGGCACTTCGCCAGCCCGGGTGAGACGTCGACTCGGTCGAACACCTCGGCCAGCTCCTCGTTGATCGCCGTGCTCATGTGCTTCTCCCGGCCGACGACGATGAACTCCTCAGCCAACCCGGCGGCCGCCTGCAGGTACTCCCGCAGCGCGGCCGTCGCCTTCGGTGCCGCCAGCACGACCCGGCAGCCAGGCGGGAAGATCTCCGGGCCGCCGGGTGCTCCGACGTGCCCGAGCTCAGCCGCGATGTGCGGCTGCGGCAGGCCTGCCTCAGTGAGGAGACCTGCGACCGCGCTCCCCCGACGCTCGCCACGCAGGTCATCCCAGTAGGCAGTGATCGCAGGGCCCGCGACGGTTGCGGCGGCCAACAGTGCGCCGTCGGCATCGTCGATGACGACCGTCGGCCGCGGCGACCGCGCGGTCTCCGCCTGTTCCCCCTGCTCCCCACTCTGGGGGCGCCCGGAGATGTCGAGCCAGCCGCGGCTGCGGCCGAGCAGGTACTCGCACACCAGCCGGGAGGTTCCATGCCCGGCCGGCCAGTCCGGCCACAACCGGGCCACCACCTCGGCGGCGGGGCCGAGGCGGGCGCGCAGAGCGGTGTGATCGGGCACGCAGGCAACCGGCAGCAGAGACTGGACCATGCCCACCAGTCTCCCACCAGTCCGGGGAGCGTGCGGATGTGACCGATGAAACGCCTGGTTCCATCTTCTGTTCGCCAGCCTCGGTCGATAGGCTTGTGAGCAGGACGTTTCCCGCGCGCGACAGCGAGAGCAACGGCAGAGGAGCCAGGACGCATGACCATTCTTGTCGGATACACCCCCAGCCCCGAAGGCATGGCAGCCGTCGACTTCGGCATCGAGCAGGCGCGGGCGTTCGACGAGGCGCTGCTCGTGCTCAACGCCGGGATCGGGGAAGCGCACGAGGAGAAGGGCATCGCCACCGCCGAGGACCTCAAAGAGCTTGGCGACAAGCTTGAGGCCGCTGGGATCCGGCAGGAGCTCAAGCAGTTCCTGCGCGGCAACGACCCGGTCGAGGAGATCCTCGCCCTCGCCGAGGCGACGCCGGAGGTGCGGATGATCGTCATCGGTTCGCGTGAGCGCTCGCTGGTGGGCAAGCTCATCATGGGCTCGACCGCCCAGCGCATCATCCTCGGCGCCGAGGTGCCGGTCGTGTCCGTCAAAGCGAAGAAGAACTGAGGCCAGAGCCTGTCGAGCTGCGGCGCCACTGCGGTGCGCGCTCGTCGAGCGCGGCCGTGAGGTCTGCCAGGAACTCCGGGATGTCGGTGCGCTTCGTGACCCGGAAGTACTCCCACCCGGCGGCGCGGAAGGCGCGCTCGCGCTTGATGTCATGGTCCCACTGCCACGCATCCGTGCGATGGTGCCCGCCCTCGTACTCGATGGCGATCCGCGAACCCCGGTAGGTCAGGTCCGGGTGGTAGAGCTGCTCGGCGTGCGGCAGCTGAATCGGCGTGCACACAAGCGGCGTCGGCAGCCCGGCACCGACGATGTGCAGCCGAAGCCGCGTCTCCTGCGGTGAGCCGACCTTGTCGCGAGCGAGATCGAGAGCGGTGAGCAGGTTCTTCTTGCCGAAGACGTTGCGAGCCTCAAGCGCGGCAGCTCTGATCCGCTCGACTGTGGCCACCGGGTTCGTCCTCCACGTCCCGCACATCGCGTCGATGACGTAGACGAGCTCGCCGACGTTCATGACGCGTGCGAGTTCGTAGACGACGTAGTCCATGCGGTTGAGCCGAACGTTGTAGATTGCATGGGGTGCGTAGCGTGGCGAACGCGTGGCTCTGACACCTTTGCGCCGCAGCCGATGATCTTCAGGGATTGTCACAGTCAACTCTCGCCCTGCCAACCGTCGAGGCACCGGCCAACCGCGCAGAAGTGCCGCAGTAACCTGACTGCCCAAGGCGTCCGGGCGCACAGCGTTGAGGCATGCGAGTTCGAAGCGCGCCCGGTACCACTCTTCGTCAGCCCATGCTGGCCCCGGAGGCAGCCGCGGCTGCGACGGGTCGATCGTGACACCATGCCAGTGGGTTGAGAGGCGATTCCGACTTCGGTACATGGCATAGTGCGAGATGCTCTTGCCTGCCGGGGACGATGATGAGACCGGCGTTCGGTCGAGGTCAGGATTGTGGTTCCGGTTTTGGGCGGCGTTTCTGCTCATGTTGCGTAGCTTGGGCCGAGCCTCGCGGTGGAGCGAGCAGTTGTTCTCGGTTGTGGATAGTCGCAGACGCCCAAAGTCAGTGCGCAGAGTATCGCTCTCGAGACGCAAGAAGAAGCGCGTCACAACGGGGCACAACGAAAAGACTGGTCACATTTTGACCCTGGTCGACCACTTCGAGAGCCAAACTTCGACCAGTCTTTTCACACCCCGCCTGCACAGAGGACGACAAGCCTCAGATCGACCCGTCCCAGTCCCCTGTACAGCACTGCGGGCCCCGGTCGTCATGACCAGGGCCCGCAGATTCAAGCAGTTGAACTGCACGCAGCTACCAGCGCACCGGCTGTCAGCCGCAGCAGCTCTCAGCGCATCAGCTCACTCAGCCGAGGATCTCGCGCATGATGCGTGCCGTCTCGGACGGGGTCTTGCCGACCTTGACGCCTGCAGCTTCGAGCGCTTCCTTCTTCGCCTCGGCGGTGCCGGAGGACCCGGAGACGATCGCGCCGGCATGGCCCATGGTCTTGCCCTCGGGCGCGGTGAAGCCGGCAACGTAGCCGACGACCGGCTTGGTGACATTGGCCTTGATGTACTCGGCGGCACGCTCCTCAGCGTCACCGCCGATCTCGCCGATCATCACGATGGCTTCGGTCTCGTCGTCGTTCTGGAACGCTTCGAGCGCATCGATGTGGGTGGTGCCGATGATCGGGTCACCACCGATGCCGATGCAGGTGGTGAAGCCGAGGTCACGCAGCTCGTACATCATCTGGTAGGTCAGCGTGCCCGACTTCGACACCAGGCCGAGCTTGCCGCGGTTGGTGATGTTGGCCGGGGTGATGCCGGCCAGCGACTGCTCGGGGCTGATGATGCCCGGGCAGTTCGGGCCGATGATGCGGGTCTTGTTGCCCTTCTCGCAGGCGTGCGCCCAGATCTGGGCGGAGTCCTGGGCCGGGATGCCCTCGGTGATGATGACAAGCAGTCCGATACCGGCATCGATGGCTTCGAACGCGGCGTCCTTCGAGAAGGCCGGCGGCACGAAGGCCACGGAGACGTCGGCGCTGGTCTTCTCCATCGCCTCAGCGACGGTTTCGAAGACGGGCAGCTCGATGTCCTTGCCGTCCTTGTCCTTGTGGGACACGGTGGTGCCGGCCTTGCGGGCGTTGACGCCGCCGACGATCTGCGATCCGGCTGCGAGCATCCGGGCGGTGTGCTTGGTGCCTTCACCGCCGGTGATGCCCTGCACGATGATCTTCGAGTCAGAGTGGAGGAAAATCGACATGATTCTTAAGCCTTTCGGATGGGATCAGCGGCTGGCGGCGAGTTCGGCTGCCTTGTCGGCGCCGCCGTCCATCGTGTCGGTCAGGGTCACCAGCGGGTGGTTGGCGTCGTCGAGGATCTTGCGGCCCTCATCGACGTTGTTGCCGTCGAGGCGGACGACGAGCGGCTTCGAAGCCGTGTCGCCGAGGATCTCGAGAGCCTTGACGATGCCGTTGGCGACCGCGTCGCAGGCGGTGATGCCGCCGAAGACGTTGACGAAGACGCTCTTGACCTGGTCGTCGCCGAGGATGACGTCGAGTCCGTTGGCCATGACCTCAGCCGAGGCGCCGCCGCCGATGTCGAGGAAGTTCGCCGGCTTCACGCCGCCGTGCTCCTCACCGGCGTAGGCGACGACGTCGAGGGTCGACATGACGAGTCCTGCGCCGTTGCCGATGACGCCGACCTCGCCGTCGAGCTTGACGTAGTTGAGGTCGAGCTTCTTGGCCTTGAGCTCGAGGGGATCCTCAGCGCTGATGTCGCGCAGCTCTTCGTGGTCCTCGTGGCGGAAAGAGGCGTTGTCGTCGAGGGTGATCTTGCCGTCGAGTGCGATGATCTTCCCGTCGCCGGTCTTGACCAGCGGGTTGACCTCGACGAGGGTGGCGTCCTCTTCGGCGTAGACGGTCCACAGCTGCGTGAAGACCTCCGCGACCTTCTTCGCGTCCTCACCGTCGAAGCCGGCTTCGGAGGCGATCTCGGCGGCCTTGGCATCGTCGATGCCGGTCAGCGGGTTGACGTCGACCTTGGCGAGCGCTTCGGGGCGCTCCTTGGCCAGCGTCTCGATCTCGACGCCGCCTTCCTTGGAGCACATGGCGAGGTAGGAGCGGTTGGCGCGGTCGAGCAGGATCGAGAAGTAGTACTCCTCGGCGATGTCGGCGCCTTCGGCGATCATGACCTTTTCGGTCGTGTGGCCCTTGATGTCGAGTCCGAGGATCTCCTCGGCCTTGGCACGGGCGTCCTCGGGTGACTTGGCGAGCTTGACGCCGCCGGCCTTGCCGCGGCCGCCGGTCTTGACCTGGGCCTTGACGACGACGGTGCCGCCGCCGAGCTCCTGGGCTGCGGACTGTGCTTCCTCCGGCGTCTCAGCGACCCGTCCGCCGAGCACGGGCACACCGTGCTTCTCGAACAGGTCACGGGCCTGATACTCAAAAAGATCCACGTGAGTTCCTAACGTCAGTGTTGGTGCCCCGGCGCGGGGTCGGGCCCGTGTGCCGGGTGCTCCTTCTGCGGATGGCTGGGGTCACCGCCGCCGAGGCGGTCCCCACCTGAGTGCGGACCGCTGGGCTGGCATGGCTCCAGCGCATGTCGACCATTCCTCACTTTAGTATCCTTCGGCGGTTTGGCCACATCGTCAGGCAGGTGAATCCCGCGCACGCAGTGTGATTGTGCTGACGTCTGGGCGGCGCTGCCGCCGCCTGGAAGTTCCTTGATATCAAGATGCTTTGCGGGAAAGTATCTTGACGCTGGCCCTATCGCAGTAGAATGGGGTCATGGATGAAGTCGATCGGATCGTAGCGGCATGGCGGCGCGAGCGCCCCGATCTCGATGTCGCCCCGATGGAGGTGCTCTCGCGGGTCTCCCGGCTGGCCAAGCAGCTGGACAAGGCGCGCAAGTCGGCCTTCCACGACCATGAGCTGGAGGTCTGGGCCTTCGACGTGCTCTCGGCACTCCGCCGCGCGGGTGAGCCCTACGAGCTCTCCCCCTCCCGGCTCATCAGCGAGATGATGGTGACGTCTGGGACGATGACCAACCGCATCGACCGTCTCGTCAAGGTCGGCTGGGTCTCTCGCCGCCCGGATCCCAAGGACCGCCGGTCGATCCTCGTGACTCTGACCGAAGTCGGCAAGCAGAAGGTCGACAACGCCCTATCCGACCTCCTCGTCCACGAGGCCGACCTGCTCGCCGAGCTGACCGACGCCCAGCAGCGCAAGCTCACCGAGCTGCTGCGCACCCTGTCAACCGGTTTCGAGACCGGTTCCCGCATCGTGACCCCGGAGACTGCCACGTGAGCACTGATCGCCTCTTGACCGCTGACCGCTTCCCCACCGTCGACGGTGCCCTCGGCCCGCGCGACCTCGGCGGCCTGCCCGCCGCTGGGGGCATGACCCGCCTCGGGCGCGTGTTCGCTGGAGGGCGCCGCGAGCTCATTACCGCCCGCGGGGTCGACCAGCTGGCTGATCTGGGGATTCGTTCGGTCGTTGATCTGCGCACCCCCGCCGAGGTGGGCCGCAGGCCTTCAGATCCGCAGGTTCCCGAGGCGGCCTGGGACCGGTTTGCGATCCGCACCTGCCCGGTCGAGGACTTCAGCGATGAGGCCTATGTCAAGGCGATCGACCACCCGTTCCTCAACCACCCCGAGCAGTACCCGCTGCTGCTCACCCACTTCCCGCGGCTGCTGGCCGGTGCGCTGGAGAGTCTCGCCGAGGCGCTGGAGACCGGCCCGGTGTACCTGCACTGCTCGGCCGGCCGAGATCGCACCGGTCTGTTCTCGGCCTGGATGCTGCAGCTGGCCGGTGTCGAGCCTGCGGTCGTCGCCGAGGAGTACGTGCGCTCACTGGCCGTCGTCAATGAGCACCACAAGACCTCCGGGCACCCGGTGGAGTACTTCATGGAGGCCGACGAGTTCGCCTCCTGGTCCGGTTCCCGCAAGGCGGCGCTGCTGGAGTTCCTCGACCGGCATCCGGCCGAAAAGACGCTTGCGCAGCTGAGAATCTCCCCGGCACACGTGGCCGCCTTGGCCACTCTGCGGCCGTGATTCTCTAGACTCGACACATGAGCCGACGCCTCCTCATCTTCCCCGCCGCAGTGTGCGCCTCCGGTCTGCTGCTGAGCGGCTGTGCGGTCAACGAGTCCGAGCGCCCCGAGCAGCGCCCCTCTCTGTCACCGGACGAGGTCACCCCGGTCGAGACTCCGGACTCCGCTCCCCCGGTCGTCGTTGTCGACACCTCCCCGGGCGGGGCGAAGGACAACGACCCGCTGTGGCAGGGCCTGGAGAAGGCCGCCGCCGACGGCGAGGAGGCCTACCTGAATGTCTACCTGCGCACGTTCAACGATGTCGCCGACTCCGGCGAGGTGTCGCTGACCCCGGACATGCCCAACAGCGTGACGGTCAACGTCGATGCTGAGCAGGTGAGCGCGCATGAGGGCAGCTTCTACCAGGTGCTGGGCACCTTCGACGTCGAGCAGCTCGGCGATTCGGCGTTCACCCTCACAACGGTCAACGGCGATGAGATCGCCGAGCTCAACCCGCAGGGCCCGGATTCGCAGGCCCGCTGCACCGCCGATGACGCCCAGGACCGCATTGAGCTGGCGGCCTCGGATCTGGCCAAGGATCCTGATCAGCGTGAGGACATGCGCCTGCGCTGGGCTGCCGCGCCCGAGGTGTGGTGGGGCATCCAGCAGACAGCACTGTCCCTGCGCGATTCCGATGGCGATTTCGCCGGAGACTTCCTCGGCGAGGCCTGTGGCCCGTACCGCGATGGAGCCGGCAGCGGCGACGACGGCGGGTCAGGAGACGGCAGTGGGGCCGGTGACGGCTCAGGTTCCGATGACGACGTCACCTCGAACGAGGATTCCGAGCAGAGCGAGCTCGGCGGCTGATCCCAGCCGGCCCGGGCTCGTCAGTCGTCTTGCTGGTCGAAGTGCTGTTCGCTGCCGCCGGCGCCGAGCGCCTGTTCGTAAGCGCGCACGCTGGCGGGGCTGAAGAGCCCGAAGAGGCACAGCACCGCCGGCAGGATCGCCCCGACCTGCAGAGCCATGCCAGCACCCCACATCGAGAGCCCGAACAGCGCCTGGAGCAGCTGCCAGGCCACGGTGGCCGGGCGCGCCCAGCGGCGCATCCGGTGCAGCCCGCGGGCGACGAGCACGAGGCCGGTGGCCATGATGATGAACATGACGGCCAGCCCGAACAGGGAGCTGCGCAGCTCGGCCCCGGCGGCACCGCCGGTGCGCACGAAGAACACCGCAGCCACAACGAGCACGACCGCTTCGAGCACGACCATAGCGATGGCCAGCCACAGCGTCCACGGGTGGGTCGCCATCGGGGTGCCCGGGGTCAGCGGGCTGCCGGCTGCGCCTGCGGTCTCGTCGGCAGACGGGGCCGGCGCGGTGTCGGACGGGTGGATGTGAACGGAGTCGTCTCCCCCGGCGCTGCGCTTGCGTCGCTTGCCGCTCATGGAATCACAGGTCCAGACGCTCGAAGCCCGGGATCACGAGGTCATCGAGGAACCGGTTGCGCGCATCGTGGGGCAGGAACGCCGCGCCCAGGGCGTTGACGGTCGCCCATTCGAGGTCTGGCTGCTGCCAACCGGCGCGGTCGACGAGCAGGCGCATCTCACGGGTCATCGAGGTCGCCGACATCAGCCGATTGTCCGGGTTGACGGTGATGGCGTAGCCGAGCTCCTTGAACCGGGTGATCGGGTGGTCCTCGATCGAGGTCGCCGCCCCGGTCTGCAGGTTCGACGACGGGCACAGCTCCAGGGGCACCTGATGGTCGAGGATCCAGGCGGCGAGCCGGCCGAGGCTGCCGCTGCCGTTGTCCCCGGTGAACTGCATATCGTCGATGAGGCGCACGCCGTGGCCGATGCGCTGGGCGTGGCAGATCTGCACGGCGGCGTGGATGCTCTCCACCCCGGCGGCTTCGCCTGCGTGGATGGTGATCGGGAAGCACTCACGGTGCAGCAGGTGGAAGGCGGCGAGGTGGTCAGCCGGCGGGAAGCCGTCCTCGGCGCCGGCGATGTCGAAGGCGACGACGCCGCGGTCGCGGTGGCGCAGGGCGAGTTCGGCGACAGCCAGGCTGTTGTCAGCGTGCCGCATGGCGGTGATGATCTGGCCGGTGCGGATGAAGCGGCCGTTGTCAGCAGCGATCGCATCGGCTTCGTCGAGTCCGCGCTGGACTGCTTCGACGGCCTCGTCCATCGACAGTCCCTGCTGGACGTGCTGTTCGGGCGCCCAGCGAGCCTCGGCGTAGAAGACACCGTCGGCGACCTGGTCGAGCGCCCACTCCCGGGCCACCCGGGTCAGGCCCTCGGCGGTCTGCATGACGGCGATGGTGTGGTCGAAGGTCTCCAGGTAGCGCGGCAGGTCACCGGAGTTCGCGGACTCGGAGAACCAGCGGCGCAGCGCCTCGGCATCGGTGGCCGGCAGCTCATGGCCGACCTCGGCGGCAAGATCGATGATCGTCTGGGGGCGCAGGCCGCCGTCGAGGTGGTCGTGCAGCGACACCTTCGGCAGTTCGAGGATCGGGTCATCGGGGTCGACTCCGAAGGGAGTCTCAAAGAGTTTGGAATCCACGTCCCTCAGCTTACGGCATGGGCTCAGGGCAGTTCGATCTCCCCGGAGCGGATCCGCTCCTGCACATCGGCGACCTCGCGGCCGACCCCGGCGACTCCGGACAGCGGCACATCGGAGGCGACCATCGTGATGCCACCGTTTTCGATCGTGCCGCGGTAGCTGTGGGAGCGCACGAGCAGGTCACCGATCGGCTCCGGCTTCTGCCCGGCCGGTTCGAGTTCGCCGGCAAAGCCGGTCTGCGGCCAGCCTTCGATGGTGGTCTGGAAGCCGGCGGCGATGTTGGGCACGATCGAGGCGATGACGTAGCGGCCGACCCGCCCGAGGGCCTCCGAGCCGTCGGCGCCGTACCACACGAGGGTGCGCTTGGGTTCGTCTGCGGGCACCTCGGTGGGCTCGTCTGCAGGGGCGTCTTCCGCCTCGGGCCCGGCGGTCTCTTCGACCGGCGGGAAGTAGTGCTCCTGGAACCAGGTGAGCGAACCGCTGGCCGCACCCGAGGCGAAGGGCACGATGACATCAGCGTCGGCCTCGATCGCTTCGGCGGTGATGTCGAAGCCGGCGGCGGTGGTGTCGGAGACGGTGCGGCCCTCGATCTGGCCGGCGCGGTGGCTGCGCACGCGCTCGTCGTCTGCCGCATCGGTGTCCTCGTTGAACAGGTCGACGCCGGCGTCGAAGGCGGTGAGCAGTCCGCGGTTGTTCTCGAATCCGTAGGAGGAGTAGGCCGAGACGATGCCGGTCTTGGAGCTGGCGGCGGCGATGTAACCGGCGATGAAGGCCGGTTCGAGCAGGTCGAAGTCGACGGTGATGACGTTGTCCGGGAACTCCTGCCCGCCGGCTCCAGCACCGCCGGTGGCCACGGCCATCCACGCCTGTTCGGGGTGGCCGGCGGCGACCTCGGCGAGCATCTGCGCCCCACCGGGGCCGAGCAGCGCGGTGAGCGTGCAGCCACGCTCGGCGTAGTTCTCCAGCGCGCGGCGGGTGTCACCGAGGGAGTCGACGCGCTGGGTGGAGGTCGAGCCGAGGAAGTCGGAGCGCTGGGCGTTGGACACCTCGCCGAAGCTCAGTTGGCCGATCGAGCGGTCGTCGAAGCCGGCCGGTGAGGAGACCATGCAGCCGCTGGTGAGCAGCGGCTCGGCCGGCTCCTCGGAGCCGCACCCTGTCAGCAGCACCACTCCGGGCACGATGAGGGCCGTGGTGAGGGCTGCGGCAGGTTTCAAGACCACGGGACTCCCAGGGCTCGAAGCGCCATCGCGGTGTAGACGCGGACGCTCATCTCCAGTGCGCGTTCATCGACGAGGTAATCGCCTTGGTGGATATCGTACGTAATCCCGCCCGGCGTGCGGGTGCCCACGCGCACGAGCGCGCCCGGACAGTTCGTCAGGTACCAGGCGAAGTCCTCCCCGCCCATCGACTGCGGGGTCAGCTGCACGCTGCCCGGGCCGAGCTCATCGCGCACGGCGGCCTCGAGCAGGGAGACGTCCTCTTCGGTGTTGACCACCGGTGGGACGCCACGGCGGTGCTCCAGGTCGACGGTGACGCCGTAGGGCCCGGTGACGCGTTCGACGAGGTCGGGCAGCACCTCGGCGACCTGGTTCCAGCCGTCGACGTCGAGGCAGCGCAGGGTGCCCTGCAGGAACCCGTCGGACGGCACGACATTGGGCGCGTGGCCGGCGCGGATCTCGCCCCACACGAGCGAGATCGCATGGCGGGGGTCGATGAGGCGTGAGAGCGTGGCCGGCAGGTCAGTGGTGAGCTTGCCGAGGGCGTAGACGAGGTCCTCGGTCAGGTGCGGGCGCGAGGTGTGGCCGCCGTGGCCGGAGAGCCGGATGATGACGGTGTCACCGGCCGCGGTGATCGGGCCGATGCGCGAGCCGACCTTGCCGACGTCGACGTTGGGGTCGCAGTGGATGGCGAAGACGCGCGGCACATCGGCAAGCACACCCTGGCTGATGACCTTGAGCGCACCGCCGGGGGTGACCTCCTCGGCTGGCTGGAAGATCATCCGGATCCGCCCGCCGAGTCCGCCGGGCAGCTCCTTGTGGATGGAACTCAGCACCCGGCCGGCTCCGGCAAGCGAGCTCAGATGGATGTCGTGGCCGCAGGCATGGGCGACGCCGGGCACCGTCGAGGCGAACGGGGTGCCGGTCAGGTCATCGAGCGGCAGAGCGTCGATGTCGGCGCGCAGAGCGGCGACCAGCGGGCCCTCGCCGACTTCGCAGACGACGCCGGTGCCCTCGAGGGCCTGCGGGTCGAGGTCGGCGTTGCGCAGGAACCCGAGGATCTTCTCCGTCGTCCGGAACTCCTCGTAGGACAGCTCGGGGTGGGCGTGGATGTCACGCCGGAACTCGAGCAGCTCATCGTAGAAGGGCGCAAGGTGGATTTGGATCACAGCGTCCGATTCTAGTCAGCCGACCTGCGACGATCCTGGGCGGGCGTCCCAAAACTTCACAATCCGCTCAGGCGAGCCGGTGCCGGGTGGCGGTCCCGCCTCGGGTGCGGGGTCAGAGCAGGTCGTCCCGGCCCATCTCGGCGACCCGGCTGACGGCGGCCTTGACGTCCTGGGCGTGGGAGCGGGAGGCGACGAGCAGCACGTCGTCGGTGTCGACGACGACGACATCGTCGAGTCCGACGAGGGCGACGAGCCGGTCGGTGCTGGAGAAGACCACTCCCGAGGTGTCGACGTCGACGATCTGGCATTCCTCGCCGATCGCGTAGACGGCTGAGGATTCGCCGGGCACCGGCTGGCGCAGCTTGGCCACCGAGTCGAAGTCGCCGACGTCATCCCAGCCGAAGTCACCGGGCACGACGATGACCCGGCCGGCCTCGGCGGCCGGTTCAGCCACGACGTAGTCGATCGCACGCTTCTCCAGGCCCGGCCACACCTCGGCGAGCTTCTGCTCGCGGGCGGACGCGTCGTGCCAGATGTCGGCGACCGAGCGCAGCGCGGCGTAGAGCTCAGGGGCCTGTTCGGCCAGCACGGCGAGCATCGCCTCGGTGGTGGCGATGAACATGCCGGCGTTCCAGCGGTAGGAGCCGGAGTAGACGTAGGTTCGGGCGACCGAGGCGGCGGGTTTTTCGACGAAGGCGGCGGCACGGCGGGCGGCATAGGCGCCGGGGATCCCGAGGTGGGAGCCGGTTTTGATGTAGCCGTAGGCGGTGGCCGGGTAGGTGGGGGTGATGCCGATGGTGACGATGTCACCGGTCTGCTCGGCGGCGGTGACTGCCTGGCCGATGACGTCATGGAACTCGGCGACATTGGTGATCGAGTGGTCGGCGGAGAAGGAGCCGATGATCGCCTGCGGGTCGGTGTCGTGGATGAGCATCGCGGCCAGGCCAATGGCGGCAGCGGAGTCCTTGGGCGAGGGTTCGGTGATGATCCGGTCGGCCCGCAGCTCGGGCAGCTGGCCGGCGACGGCTGCGGCGTGGCTGGTGCCGGTGACGACCCAGGTGCGGTCGGCGTCGACGAGTGGGAGGACGCGATCCCAGGTCGACTGGAGCAGGGTGCGGCCGAGGCCGAGGACATCATGGAGGAACTTCGGGGAGGCCTCCCGGGAGACCGGCCACAGCCGGGTGCCGGAGCCGCCGGCCGGGATCACTGCGTGGAAGTGCGGATTCATCGCGTCTCATCCTCCGTCTCAGACTGCAACTCTGGCGTGACTGCGGCGCCGGAGGCATCTTCGGCACACCGCGCACCTGCCGGCCACGATACCGCCTCTCCTGCTCAGCACATGCGCAGACGCTCACCGGCGCCTCAGACGATGCGGACACAGACCCATCATGTTTACGGCACACTGGCATGTCCTAAATCCAACGCGAGATCTCGCGTCCGTTCTATGGACGCCTCTTTGAGGGGATTCACATCGAATCGGCAACAATGCCGCCGGGCAGATTGGCGATTCTCCCCAGTTCGGCGTAATTTCAAGTGGTACACATCTGTTCGCATTTCACTTGGAGGATGCCCCGTGGCCAATGCGTCAACGGGCACTCTGTACCGCGGAAATGAAGGAATGTGGTCTTGGGTTGCGCATCGCGTGACCGGCGTCGGCATCTTCTTCTTCCTGCTCGTACACGTGCTCGACACAGCTCTTGTCCGTGTCTCGCCTGAGGCGTATGACGCCGTCATCGCGACGTACAAGACCCCTCTGATGGCCATCGGCGAAATCGGCTTGGTCGCAGCCATTGTGTTCCACGCTTTCAACGGCCTGCGCATCGCCGCTGTCGACTTCTGGTCCGGCGGCCCGAAGAACCAGAAGAAGCTGTTCTGGGCAGTCATCATCGGCTGGGTCATCATGATGGCCGCGTTCCTGCCCCGACACCTGATGCACACGTTCGGAGGCTGAGGAACATGACGTCGACCATTCCCGCACCGCGCACCGGCTATGACCGGCACAAGTCCACGCGCTCGCGCTTCGAACTCTGGGCCTGGCTGTTCATGCGCCTCTCCGGCGTCGTGCTCATCGTGCTCATCTTCGGGCACCTGTTCGTCAACCTGTGGCAGGGCGAGGGCGTCCAGGGCCTCGACTTCGGCTTCGTCGCCGGCAAGTGGGCAAGCCCGTTCTGGCAGATCTGGGATCTGCTCATGCTGTGGCTGGCCATGCTGCACGGCACCAACGGCATGCGCACGATCATCAGCGACTACGCAGAGAAGCCGCGCACCCGCATGGCGCTGCTGCTGACGCTCTACATCGCCTCGGCGGTCATCATCGTGCTCGGCACGCTCGTGATCTTCACGTTCGATCCGTGCCCGGTCGGAGCCGATCCGTCGCTCATCCCTGACTTCTGCTCACGGTGATTGCGCCTCTCTCACTCGCCCCAACGGCTCTTTCCGGCCAAGGAGAATTGGATTTCTATGCAGGTACATGACTACGACGTGGTGATCGTCGGTGCCGGCGGCGCTGGAATGCGCGCTGCCATCGAATCCGGCCAGCGCGCACGCACCGCCGTGCTGACCAAGATCTACCCGACCCGCTCCCACACCGGCGCGGCACAGGGCGGCATGTGCGCCGCGCTGGCCAACGTCGAGGAGGACAACTGGGAGTGGCACACCTTCGACACCATCAAGGGCGGCGACTACCTCGTCGATCAGGATGCTGCCGAGGTGATGGCCAAGGAGGCCATCGACGCTGTCCTCGATCTGGAGAAGATGGGCCTGCCCTTCAACCGCACCCCGGAGGGCAAAATCGACCAGCGCCGTTTCGGCGGCCACACCCGCGATCACGGCAAGGCGCCCGTTCGCCGCGCCTGCTACGCTGCAGACCGCACCGGCCACATGATCCTCCAGACGCTGTACCAGAACTGCGTCAAGCACGGCGTCGAGTTCTACAACGAGTTCTACGTCCTCGACCTCATCATGACCGAGGTCGACGGCGTTCGCCGCCCGGCCGGCGTGGTGTCCTACGAGCTGGCCACCGGTGAGATCCACGTCTTCCGCGCCAAGGCCGTCGTCTTCGCCTCCGGCGGGTTCGGCAAGATCTTCAAGACCACCTCGAACGCCCACACGCTGACCGGTGACGGTGTCGCGGTTGCCTACAACAACGGCATCCCGCTGGAGGACATGGAGTTCTTCCAGTTCCACCCGACCGGCCTGGCGGGCCTCGGCATCCTGCTCTCCGAGGCTGCCCGCGGCGAGGGAGCGGTGCTGCGCAACGCCGACGGTGAGCGCTTCATGGAGCGCTACGCCCCAACCATCAAGGACCTCGCACCGCGTGACATCGTCGCCCGGTCGATGGCCAACGAGGTGCGTGAGGGCCGCGGCTGCGGACCGAACAAGGACTACGTGCTGCTCGACCTCACCCACCTGGAGCCGGCGCACATCGACGCGAAGCTGCCGGACATCACCGAGTTCGCCCGCACCTACCTCGGCGTGGAGCCCTACACTGAGCCGGTGCCGGTGTTCCCGACCGCGCACTACGCGATGGGCGGCATCCCGACCAACGTCAAGTCCGAGGTGCTGGCCAACAACACCGACATCGTCCCCGGCCTCTACGCCGCCGGTGAGACCGCCTGTGTCTCCGTGCACGGCTCGAACCGCCTGGGCACCAACTCGCTGCTCGACATCAACGTCTTCGGCAAGCGCGCCGGCATCGCCGCCGCGGAATACGCCAAGACCGCCGAGCTGCCGGAGCTGCCGGAGGGTGCCGCAGACCGCACTGTCGAGCTCGTCGACACGATGCGCGCATCGAACGGCACCGAACTCGTCGGTTCGATCCGCAAGGATCTGCAGGAGATCATGGACGCCAACGTCCAGGTGTTCCGCACCGATGAGACCCTGCGCGAGGCACTCGACGAGATCGAGCGGCTGCGCGAGCGCTACCGCAACGTCGGCATCCACGACCGCGGCAAGCGCTTCAACCTCGACCTCCTCGAAGCGATCGAGCTGGGCTTCCTGCTCGAGATCGCTGAGGTCGTCACGGTGGCAGCCATCCACCGCAAGGAATCCCGCGGCGGTCACTTCCGCGAGGACTTCCCCGACCGTGACGACGAGAACTTCATGCACCACACGATGACCTACCTCGATCCGGACGGCGAGGCAGAGGGCATCAAGGGCATGCGCCTGGAGACCAAGCCGGTCGTCGTCACCCGATACCAGCCGATGGAGCGTAAGTACTGATGAGCGAGAATCAGAACACTGCAGAGCCTGCATCCAAGGTCGATCTCCCCGACCACCTCGGCGGTGGCGGCGGCGAAATCCCGTCCTTCGACTGCACCTTCCAGATCGCGCGCTTCGACCCCGAGAAGGACGAGGCCCCGCACTGGGAGCAGTACAAGGTCACAATGCACGGCACCGACCGTGTGCTCGACGCCCTGCACAAGATCAAGTGGGAGATCGACGGTTCGCTGTCGTTCCGCCGCTCGTGTGCGCACGGCGTGTGCGGTTCGGATGCGATGCGGATCAACGGCCGCAACCGTCTGGCCTGCAAGACCCTGCTGAAGGACCTCGATACGAACAAGACGATCACCGTCGAGGCGATCAAGGGCCTGCCGCTGGAGAAGGACCTCATCGTTGACATGGAGCCGTTCTTCCAGTCGTACCGTGAGATCATGCCCTTCCTCATCACCTCCGGTCACGAGCCGACGCGTGAGCGCCTGCAGTCGATCGAGGATCGTGAGCGCTTCGACGACACCACCAAGTGCATCCTGTGTGCATCGTGCACCACCTCGTGCCCGGTGTTCTGGACCGACGGTCAGTACTTCGGTCCGGCCTCGATCGTCAACGCCCACCGCTTCATCTTCGACTCCCGCGATGAGGGCGGCGACATGCGCCTGGAGGTGCTCAATGACAAGGAGGGCGTGTGGCGCTGCCGCACCACCTTCAACTGCACCGAAGCCTGCCCGCGCGGCATCGAGGTGACCAAGGCGATCGCCGAGGTCAAGCAGGCGCTGCTCCAGCGCGCCTTCTGACCCACCACGCGCATCAGGCCCCGTCCCGCATCTTGGCGGCACGGGGCCTGAGTGCATTCACCCTGGTTCTGCCCCCCGTTCCCGAGGCGGTGGGCGATAAGGTGCCGGTGGTCTCAGCTGGCATGGTTAGACTTGCGACCTGTGAACCACTCGATTCGTTCCACACAGACGCGGCGTGCTCGCCTGCGCGCCTGCCTCTGCGCCGGCGTTGCTGCTGCAGCCGTCGTGGCCGGCAGCGCGCTCACACCGGCCGCTGCTCTGGCCTCCCCTGCTGCATTAGCCTCCCCTGGCGCGGCAGCTGATGTCGTTGCCGAGCCAGAGGCATCTCCGACAGAGACGATGTACGAACGCGCCCTCATCGAAGACGGCGCCCCGGCGCCGCAGCCGAAGGCCTCCGCGTGGGTCGTCGGCGACCTCGACTCCGGTGACGTGTTCACCTCCCGCGAGATGGACCGGCAGCTCGCTCCGGCCTCGGTCATCAAACTGCTGACCGCTCTGGCTCTCGTCGATGTGCTCGATGACCCAGAGCAGAAGTACGAGGCGGTCTTCGACGATATGGCCGTCGACGGCACCAAGGTCGGGCTCGTGCAGAAGAACGAGTACACCGTTGACCAGCTCTTCCACGCGATGCTCATGTCGAGTGCCAACGATGCCGCCCATGCCCTGGCCAATGCCGCCGGCGGGCAGGAGAAGGCCGTCGAGCTCATGGAGGCCAAGGCCGACGAGCTCGGGCTGACCGGCACGGTGCCGAAGAACACCTCAGGCCTGGATGCCGACGGCCAGGTGACGACGGTGCGCGACCAGCTCATCATCGCCAAGGCGATGCTGGACAACGACTACCTCATGAAGATCGTGCAGACGACCGAATACAAGATGCCTGGTGGTGTGAACCCGGAGACGAAGGAGAAGTTCAAGGGCTACCCGATCCAGGATCACACGAAGATCGTCGGGCGCATCGACGGCGGGCTCGGGCTCAAGAACGGCTACACGGTCAAGTCCAAGGGCAGCTTCGTCGCGGTGGCGAAACGGGGCGGCAGGACCTATGCGGCGGCGATCCTGCATTCGGACAACAGCACCCGTCAGGCGGCCATCGACCTGCTCGACTGGTCGTTCGCGCAGTCGGACCTGCCGGTCGAGACGACCGTTGCGCTGATCCCGGAGCCCAGTGCGGAGCCGAGCCCGGAACCCGCCGCACCCACGCACGAGGAGACCGCGGCGGCAGAGGCGCAGAAGCCGGCCAGCCCCCTGGGCTCCCCGGTCGTCCTCATCGCCGCAGCCGCGGCAGTGCTCGCCGCCGGTGGCATCGCGTTCACGACTCTGCGGCGGCGCGAGCGCCGGCAGCGCGCAGCCGCCTCAGAGTGAGGAGAAGATGCCGCGCTCGGTGAGCTTCGAGGCAAGCCCGGCACCGTCGGGAGCGTAGATCCAGGGCACGCCCTGGCCACGGCCGGAGCCCTTCGAGCGACCGCCGGCCCACACCGCCTCGCCGACGGTCAGCTGCCGGATCGCCACCGCGACGACATTGTCCGGGTGGTTCTCGACGAACTCGCCGTAGATCTCCTCGTCATGCTGCCCATCATCGCCGATGAGCAGCCACTTGACCTGCGGGAACTCCCGGGCCAGACGTTCGAGGGTGGCGCGCTTGTGATCCTGCCCGGAGCGGAACGCGCGGGTGGCTGTCGGCCCCCAGTCGGTCAGCAGCAGCGGTCCGACCGGGTACATGTTCCGGGTGAGGAAGCGTTTGAGGGTCGGGGCGACGTTCCACGGCCCGGTCGACAGGTACAGGATCGGCGAGTTCGGGCGCAGATAGGTCAGCCGGTCGTAGAGAACCGACATCCCGGCCACCGGCGAGCGAGCGTGCTCATCGAGGACGAAGGTGTTCCAGGCGGCGAGGAAGGGACGCGGCAGCGCGGTGACCATGACGGTGTCGTCGATGTCGGAGACGATCCCGAAGCCCTGCTCCTGACCGATGATGCGCACATTGGCGGTGTCGACGAGCGAGTCATTGGTCCACAGTTCGATCTCGACGTTGCCGGGCTCGAAGTCACCGGGGATGATCGCGTCGACGATGCCGCCTCGATCGGCGGTGACCATGTGCTCAGCGCCGTTGACGCGCACCCAGGCGTGGTCATCGGACAGCGGCACATTGACGAACGACCGCCAGCCGCGGATCGAGGCCTGCGTATCGGCTGCCGGCTGGCCGGTCTTGGTCAGCACGACGCGGGCGAGGACGCGGATGAAGTTCTCGCTGCCGTAGGAGTCGTAGGCGATGACGGTACGGTGCCAGCCGCGCTTCGTCGCCTTCTCCCGTGCCCAGGTGTGGTAGCGGTCTTCGAGGCGGGCGGCGGTGTGCAGCATCTCGGGGGCGAGATTGCGCGGTGCAGTCTTCTTCTTCACATCTGCCATTCTTCCCGCTCAGCTGAGCAGATGCCACCCGCCTGGCGCACCGTTCCCGAGGCGGTGGCCGGGTTACGGACCGAAGGGCACATTGTCGAACAGCTGCCATTCCTCATCAGCGGTGTGGAAGTACACGCCGAAGCCGTGGGCCATGAATGACACGTCGTAGTCGGCCGATTCCCGGTAGGCCCGTTCGAGGACCTCCTCGTCGAGCTCCTGGGCGATGGTGACGTGCGGGTGGTACGGAAACGCCAGCTGCTGATTCAGCACTCCGTGGCGCAGCGCCTCGGAGAGCTGCTGGCATTCGGAGATGCCGCGGGCGACGGTGATGAACACGACCGGCGAGGTCGGCATGAACGTCCCGGTCCCCCGCAGCTGCAGCGTGAACGGCGACGTTGTGTTCGCGACGCTGCGGATGTGCTCGCGCACGATCGGCCACGCGGTGGCCGGGATCTCCATCGGCGGGATGAGGGTGATGTGAGCCGGGACGCTCGTGCCACGGGCATCGCCGAGTGAGGCCCGCAGCGACTGCAGCTGGGAGCCGTAGGGCTCGGGCACGTCGAGGGTCACCCCGATCGAGACCATCCCGGTGCCGTCGTCCGGCGGCAGTTCAGGGACGCCCGGCGGCGTTCCCCACGCCGGCCCGAGGCCCGGCTCGTGGGGACGGGGCACCCGGCCCGGTGACTCAGCGGCGGAGGAACCCGATGCGGTCATACACGTCCTTGATCGTCTGCTCGGCAATCGCCTGGGCGGCATCGGCACCGATCGCCAGCAGTCGCTCGAGCTCAGCCGGGTCATCGAGCAGCTCGAGGGTGCGCTCGCGCACCGGTGAGAGCGTCTCGACGGCGAGGTCAGCGAGGGCGACCTTGAGGTGGCCGTACATCTTGCCGTCGAACTCGGTCACGATCGCATCGATCGGCCGGCCGGACAGCGAGGAGTAGATCGTCAGCAGGTTCGACACACCGGGCTTGCGCTCGGGATCGTAGGCGATGACGGTGTCGTTGTCGGTCACGGCGGACTTGAACTTCTTCGCCAGCGCCTTGGGCTCGTCAAGGATGTTGATGAGACCGGCTGGGGAGGCCGCCGACTTCGACATCTTCGCCGTCGGGTCCTGCAGATCGTAGATCTTGGCCGTCTCCTTCGGAATCCCAGCCTCGGGCACCGTGAAGGTGTGCCCGTAGCGGTGGTTGAAGCGCTCGGCGAGATTGCGGGTGAGCTCCAGGTGCTGGCGCTGATCCTCACCGACCGGCACGACATCCGGGTGGTACATGAGGATGTCGGCGGCCATGAGCGCCGGGTAGGTCAGCAGGCCGAGCGAGACGTTCTCGCGCTTGGCGGACTTGTCCTTGAACTGCGTCATCCGCTGCGCCTCACCCAGCCCGGTGGTGCATTCGAGCACCCAAGACAGCTGCGTGTGCTCAGGCACGTGGGACTGCACGAAGATCGTCGACTTCTCCGGGTCGATGCCGGCGGCGAGGAACTGGGCGGCGGTGCGCAGGGTCCGCTCGCGCAGCAGCGCGGGATCCTGCTCGACGGTGATCGCGTGCATGTTCGCGATGAAGAAGAACGCGTCGTGCGTCTCCTGCTGCTCCACGAACTGCTGCAGCGCACCTATGTAGTTGCCCAGGTGGAGGGAGTCGGAGGTGGCCTGGATTCCGGAGAGAGTCCGCAGGCGGGTCTGCGGATCGTGCGTGGCGGTCATGGATTCCATTGTGCCACTTCCGCACCCGCGGTCTGCGACTCGGCCACCCGACCACCGCCTCGGCGGCGGACAGCGGCGCAGAGCACCACTGGACTGTCCGCAGAGTGAACAGATGCGCAGCTTTGGTAACGGTTTGACGGTGGTTCGCGCAGAACCTGCCGAAAAGTTAGACAAATCACAGAATTGGCTCCACCATGTATTCAGTCTCAGGGAACTCACACACTTCTCCCGGGCATTCCGCCTCCCCGGCCCCCAGCGTCGCTGCGCCGTGCCGTGCGGAGCCCGCACCACCAGGCGAATGCCCCCCAGTTCCCGTGATGCCCCGCCTGACCCGGCTGGGCTCATGCGACAGAGCAGAAATGGAGCACGTATGTCGGTTGAATACGTCAAAACCGATGAGAGTCTGCCTCCAGTCGGCGTGATCGAACGTCCGCGTTGGACTCCGGGCAAGATCGTCCTGTGGGTTGCGATCGCTGCGATCGCCGCCGTCGGCTGGGTGATGGTCGCGTTCGTGCGCGGCGAGAACCTCTCAGCCAGCTGGTTCGTCGCCGCCGCGGTCGGCAGCTACCTCATCGCCTTCCGTTTCTATGCGAAGTTCATCGAGTGGAAGATCTGCCGCCCTGACCTCAAGCGGGCGACCCCCGCTGAGATCAACGAGAACGGCCGCGACTTCACCCCGACCGACCGCCGCGTCGTGTTCGGTCACCACTTCGCCGCGATCTCCGGCGCCGGCCCGCTCGTCGGCCCGATCCTGGCCGCCCAGATGGGCTACCTGCCCGGCACGCTGTGGATCATCCTCGGCGTCATCGTCGCCGGTGCGGTGCAGGACTACATGGTGCTGTACTTCTCGACCCGCCGCAACGGCCGGTCGCTGGGCCAGATGGCCCGTGACGAGCTCGGCTCCGTCGGCGGCTTCATCGCCAGCCTCGGCATCCTGCTCATCATGATCATCCTCATCGCCGTGCTCGGTGTTGTCATCATCAACGCCCTGGCCGAGAGCCCGTGGGGCGTCTTCTCGATCGCGATGACGATCCCGATCGCCGTATTCATGGGCATCTACATGCGCTACATCCGCCCCGGCAAGGTCATCGAGACCTCTGTCATCGGCATCACCCTCCTCGTGCTCGCGATCGTCGCTGGCGGTTGGGTCAATGCCAACCCGGCGCTGGCTGAGATGTTCCACCTGTCGAAGACGACGCTGGCCTGGTCGCTGATGATCTACGGCTTCTTCGCAGCTGTGCTGCCGGTGTGGGTGCTGCTGGCCCCGCGCGACTACCTGTCGACTTTCATGAAGATCGGCACCATCGTGCTGCTGGCCGTCGGCATCATCATCGTCAACCCGACCGTGCAGATGCCGGCCGCCACCCCGTTCGCCTCGAACTCCGAGGGCCCGGCCTTCGCCGGATCCCTGTTCCCGTTCCTGTTCATCACCATCGCCTGTGGTGCGCTCTCCGGCTTCCACGCTCTGGTGTCCTCGGGCACGACGCCGAAGCTTCTGGAGAAGGAATCGCAGGCGCGTCTGGTGGGCTACGGCGGCATGCTCATGGAGTCCTTCGTGGCGATCATGGCGCTCGTCGCCGCGATCTGCCTCGACAAGGGAATCTACTTCGCCATGAACGCAGCCGAGCCGCTGACCGGCGGCACCGCCGAGGGAGCTGCCGAGTTCATCAACTCGAATCCGTTCATGGAGACGCAGACGACCGCCGCCGAACTCGACGCCGCCGGCGAGGCCGTCGGCGAGGGTTCGATCGTCTCGCGCACCGGCGGCGCGCCGACCCTGGCGATGGGCATGGCCCATATCCTGCATCAGGTGCCCGGCTTCGGCGGGCAGTCGGCGATGAGCTTCTGGTACCACTTCGCGGTCATGTTCGAAGCACTGTTCATCCTCACCACCATCGACGCCGGCACCCGTGTCGCCCGCTTCATGTTCTCGGACTGGATGGGCAACTTCTGGCCGAAGTTCCGCGACCCATCCTGGAACATCGGCGCCTGGGTCTCGACGATCGTCATGGTCGGCGCCTGGGGCTCGATCCTGCTCATGGGTGTGACCGACCCACTCGGCGGCATCAACACGCTGTTCCCGCTGTTCGGCATCTCCAACCAGCTGTTGGCGGCAATCGCCTTGGCGGTGGTGTTCGCCTTGGTCTGCAAGGTCGGCAAGGCGCGCTATGCGTGGATCCCCGGGATCCCGCTGGCCTGGGACCTTGCCGTGACGATGACCGCCTCGTGGCAGAAGATCTTCTCCTCTGACCCGAAGCTCGGCTACTGGGCGCAGCACTCGGCCTACAAGCAGGCACTCGCCGCCGGTGAGACCTCACTGGGCACCACCGAGGGTGTCGATGCGATGCGCGCGGTTGTGCGCAACACGTTCATCCAGGGCACGCTGTCGATCGTGTTCGCCTCGCTGGTGCTCATGGTCGTCGTCATGGCGATCGCGGTGAGCATCAAGTCGATCCGCACCGGCCCGATGGAGACGACCGAAGCCGCGTTCGTGCCGACGAAGCTCTTCGCCCCAGCCGGCCTCATCGCCACGAAGGCCGAGCGCGAAGTCGAGGCCCAGTGGGAGGAGTACCGTCGCAAGCACGGTCTCGCGCCCGCTGGTGCTGTCGGCGTATCCTCGAAGGAGAAGGCTGAGAAGGATCACGGTGCCTCGGACACCGGTTCCGGCTCGCACGCCGCTCCGAAGGAGAAGTGACGATGAGTTCGTTTGCTGCCGCAGTCGCCCGCCCGTTCAAGGCCGTGCACTGGTACCTCAAGGAGGTCATGGGCGAAAACGCCTACGTCCACTACCTTGAGCACTACGAGCGCCACCACGGCACCCGCGAGGGTGCGATGTGCGAACGCGAATTCTGGCGCGAGCTCATCGACGAGCAGGAGACGAACCCGAAGGCGCGCTGCTGCTGAAGCAGTGACGTCCCACC
>NZ_JALXPM010000013.1:0-55853 GCF_025147615.1 Brevibacterium luteolum
AGATCCGGCCAGCGGAGAAGGTATCGCACGCGGCGGGATCGCCGTCCTCATACCCGCGCATGAACCAGGTCTCGCGCTGTTCGGAGGACCCGTGTGTGAAGTTCTCCGGTGTCACCCGGCCCTGCGCCTTCTCCTGGATCCGGTCATCGCCGACCGCCTCGGCGGCCGAGACCGCCGAGCGGATGTCGGCGGCCGTCAGCGGCTGCAGATACGGCTGCCCTGTCCCGGAGTCCTTCGTCTTCGAAGCATTCGACGCCCACACCCCGGCATAGCAGTCGGCCTGCAGCTCCAGGCGCACCGCCGAGGACTGCGGGCCGGTGTCACCCTGCTGGGCACGGTTGATGTCACCGGTCAGGCGCTGGATGTGGTGGCCGAACTCATGGGCGATGACATACTCCTCAGCCAGCGGACCCTGACCGGCGCCGTACTGGCTGCGCAGCTGGTCGAAGAACCCGACGTCGAAGTAGGCTGTCTCATCAGCCGGGCAGTAGAACGGGCCCATCGCCGAACTGGCCGCGCCGCAGCCGGTCTGCCACGAACCAGACGTCAGTACCACCTCGGGCCGGTGATACCGCACCCCGAGCCGGGAGGCGCCGCCGTCCCAATAGGTGTTGAGCGAATTCACGGTGCCCACGACACGGCACTCGATGTTGCGGTTGGCGTCCTCACCGGTCTGGCACTGCTCGGCCAGTGACTGTCCGCCGTCCTGCTCACCGACCTGCGAGTAGTCGTAACTTGAGCCCTCGCCGAGGCCCTGGTTGATGAAACCGGGGCCGAAGAGAATGACGCCGAGGATGAGCACGGCGATCGAGCCGATGCCACCGCCGACCTTGATGGGACCGCCCATGCCGCCGCCGGAGCGGCGGGAGACCTGGGAGGTGTCGAGCTGACTGCCGGGATTGAAGGTCATGGCAGTAGCATAGTGTGGGCATCGCGCGCCGGGAATAGGCGCTTTCTGGCCTGACCAGCAATTTCGGAAGGACACATACGTGACGATCACTGTCGCCGTCGACGGTTCCGCCCTCGGCAACCCTGGGCCCGCTGGCTGGGCCTGGTACATCGACGACGACTGCTGGGATGCCGGCGGCTGGAAGAAGGCGACGAACAATCGCGGTGAGCTGCAGGCGGTCATCGAGATCCTCAACGCAACTGCGGATGCCGGCACGCCGCTGCATATCCTGTGCGACAGCCAGTACGTCATCAACTCGGTGACGAAGTGGATGCCGAACTGGAAGCGCCGCGGCTGGAAGAAGGCCGACGGCAAGGACGTGCAGAACCGCGACCTCATGGAGGCCCTCGACGCCGCGCTGGCTGGCCGGAGTGTCGAGTTCGAATGGGTCAAAGGTCACAGCAACCACACCCTCAACGATGCCGCCGACGAGCGCGCCCGAGCTGCCGCTGCTGCGTATAAAGACGACACGCCCGTGCCCACCGGCCCCGGCTTCACCGGTGCCGCACGTAAGTCACCGGCTGCCCCTGATACTGCGCCTGCCGCTCCCGAGGCGGTGGCCGCCGCGCCTGCGACCGTCCAGGTCTCATGTGAGCTCGAGCGCGATCTCGCTGACCGCATCGTCGCCGCCGCCCGGGCAGCCGAGCGCAGCCCGCAGGACGAACTCGCCCGGCTCATCCGCTCGGGCGCCCAGGCTGCCTACGGAGAGGACACGCGATGATCTCCGTGCACGATCTTGAGGTGATGGTCGGTGCCCGCACGCTCATGACCGAGGTGAGTTTCCGGGTCGACAAGGGCGACCGTGTCGGCCTCGTCGGCCGCAACGGTGCCGGCAAAACCACCCTGACGAAGGTGCTCATGGACGAAGTGCAGCCCAGCGCCGGCACCGTCTCACGCACCGGCACCGTCGGATACCTGCCGCAGGACCCGCGCACCGGCAATCCGAAGGCCACCGCCATCGAACGGATCCTCGCCGCCCGCGAACTCGACGTCATCGCCCGCCGGATGCGCAAAGCCGAAGCGCAGATGTCGGATCCGGACCCCGATGTCATGTCCAAGGCGATTGAGAAGTACCCGCGCATCGAAGCCGAATTCATCGCCGCCGGCGGGTACGCCGCCGAATCGGAGGCGCTGAGCATCGCCGCGAACCTCGGGCTCGACGAGGCGACGATCCGCCAGGAGCTGCAGACACTCTCGGGCGGTCAGCGCCGCCGCGTCGAACTCGCCCGGATCCTCTTCGAGGCACCGGACACGATGATCCTCGACGAGCCGACCAACCACCTCGACGCCGAATCGGTCGCCTGGCTGCGCGGCTACCTCAAAACGTACTCCGGTGGGCTCATCATCATCTCCCACGACCTCGACCTCATCGACGAAGTCGTCAACACCGTCTTCTTCCTCGACGCCACCCGGCAGTGCATCGACATCTACTCGATGACCTACCAGCAGTACCTCAAGCAGCGCGAAGCCGATGAGCGGCGCCGGCGCCGCGAACGCGCCAATGTCGAGAAGAAAGCCGCGGCACTGTCAGCGCAGGCCGACAAGATGCGAGCCAAGGCCACGAAGGCCGTCGCCGCCCAGCAGATGGCCAAGCGCGCCGAGCGGATGCTCTCGGGTCTGGAGTCCGAACGCCAATCGGAGAAGGTCGCGCATCTGCGCTTCCCGGCACCGACTGCCTGCGGCAGGGTGCCGCTGACGGCTGAGGGACTGTCGAAGAGCTACGGATCGACCGAGGTGTTCACCGGCGTCGACCTGGCCATCGACCGCGGCTCACGGGTCGTCGTGCTCGGCTTCAACGGTGCCGGCAAGACGACCCTGCTGACCCTGCTGGCCGGGCTTGAGAAGCCGGACTCCGGTGAGGTCATCGCCGGCCACGGCCTCAAGCTCGGCTACTACGCCCAGGAGCACGAAACCCTCGATGTCAACAAGACCGTGCTGGAGAACATGGTCGCCCACGCCGATCACCTCGATGACACGGCGGTGCGCAATGTGCTCGGCTCGTTCCTGTTCTCCGGCGACGACGTCTACAAGCCGGCCGGCGTTCTCTCCGGTGGTGAGAAGACCCGCCTGGCGCTGGCCACCCTCGTCGTCTCGAGCGCGAACGTGCTGCTGCTCGATGAGCCGACGAACAACCTCGATCCGGCCAGCCGCGAGGAGATCCTCTCAGCGATCCGCCGCTATGAGGGTGCGATCGTGCTCGTCACCCACGACGTCGGTGCTGTCGAGGCGCTGAATCCCGATCGGGTGCTCCTGCTGCCGGATGGCGATGAGGATCACTGGAGTGCCGACTACCTCGACCTCGTCACCCTCGCCTGAGGCGATCAGAACAGCCGCTCAGAAGCCCTGCTCGTCGAGCAGCGCGTCCTCAGCATCTTCAGCCGAGCCCTGCTTGCGACGCGCTGACACGGTTGTCGCTCCGGCCCGCAGACTGGCGGCTGCTGCGCTGCGGCGGGCAGCAGCTCTGGGCGGGCCGGCGCTGCCATAGCGCGAGGCACGGCCGGCTGGGGTGCTGGCACGCCCGCGGGAACGGCCGGCGGCAATCGTGTCCTTGTCGACGACGACGTACTCCGTGCGCGGAGCCCGGCCAGCCTGCTCGGCGGCTTCGAGATCACGGCTGATGCGCTCCCGGCGAGCGGCGTAGAAGACACCACCGAGGATCATGATCCCGAACACGATCCATTGGAACGTATACGACAGGTGGGAACCGGGATCGGTGCTCGGCGGCGGCAGGGATGTCAGGCGCTCAGCCGGGGCCGGGTCCTCGCCTTCGAGCTGCGCGTAGGCCCCGGTATACGGAGCGCTCATGCCCGGCACGATCGCCGGGTCGATGCTGCGGATGGTGTTCTCAGAGGCCGTCTCTCCCGAGGCCTCCTGCGGTGTGCGCAGCCAGCCAGTGATGCTGACCTCCCCAGCCGGGGGAGCAGGAAGAGCGGAGACGTCCGGGGCCTCACCCGTCTGGCCGGTGGGCACCCAGCCGCGCACGACAGCCAGCTCGCCTCCGGCCTCGGTGACCAGCGGCACGAGCACATAGAAACCTGCCTGCCCATCGAGGCTGCGGTTGCGCACGAGGATCGTCGAGGAGGCATCGTAGGTGCCGCGGGTCTCAAAGCGCTTCCAGTCGAGCTCATCGGGCAGCGCGGCATCACGCTGAGGCAGGATCGCTGAGAGCGGTTCGGCCTCGCCGTGGTAGTTCGCATTGATGTGGGCGATCTCAGCGTCGCGGGCCTCACGGCGGTTGTTCTGCCAGTTGGCGAGGAATCCGCAGGCGATCGCAGCGACAACCGCCAAGGCGATGTAGCGCAGCCAGCGGGAGGAGAGGATGAAGCGGTAGGAGCTAGCAGCCATTAGCCAGCCCCTGCTGGGATCTCATCGACCGGCACGTCGTCCTTAAGCAGGCCGCGCAGCTGCAGGTACTCGTGCAGGTAGGTCCGGTGATCATCACAGGCCAACCATACTTTTCGCCTCTCCGGGGTGTGAACCCGGGGGTTGTTCCACAGCATCGCGAAGGCCGCCGGGCGACTGCAGGCCCGGGCAGAGCAGCGCAGCTCACTCACGGGTCTCACCGTCCTCCTCACCGGCAGGCGGAGGAGTACCATCCGCATCGGGTTCGACCACTGTGCCCTCCACGACATCGAGCGTTTCCTCGTCGTCGACCTGCCCGCTGTCATGTGCGGGTGTGGAGGCGCTGCCGGGCGAGACCGTGTATCCGCCGATGACCTCCGCGTCGACGACGTCGGACTCGGCACGCCAGGCGCCTGCCGCCTCGGGACCGGAACCAGCGGCAGCATCGCTGCGGCATGCCTGCAGCTCCGGCAGCGGCGGCGCGTCGATCTGCGCCGTCTTCGTCCGGGTGATGTTCTCCTTGCCGGCATTGGCGATCTGCACAGCGATCCACGGGAGGAACACCGCACCGGCCACACACGCCCAGCGCACCCAGCCGGTCGTGACGATGGCCAGGACAAAGCAGGTGATGCGGATGGCCATGGACAGCAGGTAGCGGCGGGAGCGGGCGCGGGTGTCGGCTTCGTGAGACTCGTCGGCATCCGTGATGTGCGTGCGTGGTCTCTTCTGTGCCATAGCCTTCCATGACTCGTGCTTTCAGATACAAAAGCCTACCGCCCTATTGTCTCCCAGATACTTAAGGACTTCATCTGTACGTTAGGTTGGAGACATCACACTGCCCGCGCCGTTCCCACGCGGCGATCGCACGAAGAAGGAGCCTCCACACGTGTCTGAATCACGCGTCGTCCTCGTCACCGGCGGCAACCGCGGCATCGGCCGCACCATCGCCGAGGAATTCATCGCCGCAGGCCACAAGGTCGCTGTGACCTCCCGCAACGGCGAAGCCCCCGAGGGCGCGCTGGCCGTCAGCGCCGATGTCACTGACACGGCCTCGATCGACGCGGCCTTCACGCAGGTCGAAGACGAACTCGGCCCGGTCGAGATCGTCGTCGCCAACGCCGGCATCACCAAGGACAACCTGCTCATGCGCATGGACGACGAGGAGTTCGGTGCCGTCATCGACACCAACCTCACCGGCGCGTTCCGCACCGTCAAGCGCGGCATCACCTCGATGATCCGGGCGAAGTACGGCCGCATCGTGCTCATCTCCTCGGTCTCCGGCCTCCTCGGCGTGGCCGGGCAGGCGAACTACTCGTCCTCGAAGGCCGGCCTGGTCGGCCTGGCCCGCTCGATCACCCGCGAGCTCGGTTCGCGCGGCATCACCGCCAATGTCGTGGCACCGGGCTTCATCCGCACCGATATGACCGATGAGCTGCCGGAGAAACAGCAGAAGGAATACCTCGCGCAGATCCCGGCCAAGCGGTTCGCCGAAGCCGAGGAGGTCGCTCGCGTGGTGCGCTGGGTCGCCTCCGATGAGGCCGCCTACATCTCCGGGGCCGTCATTCCGGTTGACGGCGGCCTGGGTATGGGACACTGAACAACGGACTGACCACGGCAGCCTGGCGGCAGGACGCCGGCTGCGAGATCTTGAGAAGGATTGGGGAACATGGGAATTCTTGACGGCAAGCGCATTCTCGTCACCGGCGTGCTGACGGAGGCGTCGATCGCCTTCGCCGCCGCCCGGCTGGCACAGGAGCAGGGCGCAGAGGTCATCCTGTCGTCGTTCGGACGGCAGATGAAGATCACCTCGATCATCGCCGAACGGCTGCCGAAGCCCGCTGAGGTCATCGAACTCGACGCCACCAACGACGAGGACCTGGCCGCACTGCCCGAGCGCCTCGGCGGCAACATCGACGGCATCGTCCACGCGATCGCCTTCGCCCCGAAGGACGCCCTCGGCGGTGTCTTCCTCGAGACCCCGTTCGAGTCGGTCGCCAATGCCATGCAGGTCTCGGCGTTCTCGCTGAAGTCGATCGTCGTGGCCGCCAAGCCGGTCATGAACCCCGGCGCCGGCGTCGTCGGCCTGACCTTCGATGCAACCGTCGCCTGGCCGGCCTACGACTGGATGGGCGTGTGCAAGGCAGCACTCGAGTCGACCAACCGGTATCTCGCCAAGTACCTCGGCAAGGACCAGATCCGCTGCAACCTCGTCTCGGCAGGCCCGCTCAAGACGACGGCTGCCAAGTCGATCCCCGGCTTCGACGCCTTCGAAGACGTCTGGGGCGACCGGGCACCGCTCGGCTGGGACCAGACCGACACCGAACCGGCCGGCAAGGCGATCGTCGCGCTGCTCTCCGACTGGTTCCCGGCGACCACCGGTGAAATGGTCCACGTCGACGGCGGTCTCCATTCGACCGGCGCCTGATCACACGCTGGCCGGCCGACTGCGACCGGCTCAATGGCAGCGCCCGGAAAGCTTGTGCTTTCCGGGCGCTGTCGCGTGCACAGGCGAGGATAACTCGCGTACCGTGGGAATCACCTGCTCGTCTGTGAAAGGACACCATGCCGTATCTGGTGATCGGCCGACATGCCAAGGCCGACCGGCCGCCGGTGGACGACTTCGACCGCCCGCTGACCGACGGAGGCTTCGCCGAAGCCGCCCGACTCGGTGAGTTCCTCACCGACTACCCGCTCGACTGCCTCATCAGTTCCGCTGCGCTGCGCACCATGCAGACCGCACAGGGTGTCGCCGAAGCCTTCGCACAGGCCGGGACCCCGCTGGAGGTCCGTGCCGACCGAGCGCTGTACGATGCCGACGTCGATGACTGGGTGGAGGTCATCAGCACGATTCCGGCCGATTCGACCGGCGCCTACATCGCCGGGCACGAGCCGACGGTCTCGGAGGTCATCACCGAACTGTGCGCCGACTTCGAACTGAACACGAAGTTCAGGCCGTCGTCGATCGCGATCTTCGATCTTCCGGCCTGGGGAGTGGCCGCCGGCGGCTTCCCTCAACCTGAGATCCACTGTTTCCGCGACTGAGCGGGGCCTCGCTCAGTTCATGCGGCCGGTGACCGCTGCCCAGACGGCGTCGAGCCGGCGCACGGACACGGTCGCATCAGCCACCTCGGCCAGGGCCGGTTTTGGGCAGAACGCAATGCCGAGGCCGGCCTGCTGAACCATGAGGGCATCATTGGCGCCGTCGCCGATCGCCACCGATTCCTCGACCGGCACTCCGGCCGCCTCGCAGAGCTGCCGGAGGAAGCGGCGTTTGAACTTCGCGTCGACGACGCGGCCTTCGACCCTCCCGGTGAGCTTTCCGCCGGAGATCTCCAGAGTGTTGGCCGCATAGTCGGTGATCCCGAACTGCTCGGCCAGCGGCCCGAGGATCTGGGTGAAGCCCCCGGAGACCAGACCGACCCGGCCGCCGTTCGACTGCACGAGGCTCACGAGTTCGGCCGCCCCGCCGGTCGGGGTCACGGCTGCACGGACTTCGTCGAGGACCTTCTCCGGCAGGCCCTTGAGCGTCTTCACCCGGGCGCGCAGGCTGTCCTCGAAGTCGAGTTCGCCGCGCATCGCCTTCTCGGTGACCTTGGCGACTTCCTTCGCCGCCCCGGCCTCGGCGGCCAGCAGATCGATGACCTCGTCTTCGATGAATGTCGAGTCGACGTCCATGACGACGACCTTGGGTGTGGTGCGCGCCAGGGGAGCCGGGACGAGAACGACATCAGCGCCGTCGGCGATCTCATGTGCCCGGCTGAGCTGAGCCGGCAGCTGGTCGTCGGTCACAAGCTTGGAGGCAACGGAGAAGGCCGGCTCCTTGCCGCCTTCAACCGTGCGCACGATGCTGATCCTGTGCATGCGCACCAGTCTACGCACGCCAGCATCCGCGCTGTCAGGGAGCCGAGCCTTGCCTGGGTCCAGGGGCCTCGGCGGTCACCGCAGTGACAACCTCGACAGCGGCGGCGTGGACGCCGGCCAATGCGGCACCGAGCCGCGGAGGCTGCACGGTAGCCGGGACGAGGACACTGCGCATCGCCTCATGGATCTCAAGGGCGGTGATGAGCTGCTGGGCATCTGCCGGGTCGGGCACGAACGCCGCCACCGCCTCGGCGGCGGTCGGCGGGCCGGTGAGCTCGGCCTGCCAGTCCCGCCACTGCCAGCCACCGATCCCAGCCGGTACCTCAGGCAGGGACTCGACGGTCGCCAGCGCCTCCATCGTCGCCTGCCGCAGCTGCCGGGACGCCTCGGCGGCGCTGACCGCCCCGAGCCCGGCGGCGCGCACCGGGGCGCACGGGATGAAGCGCATCGCAGCCTTGGCATCGATGACGATGACCGCGCGAGCCTGGCCGCCAGCTTCGGCCACCGCCACCGACTGCGCGCCGGCCAGCAGCCGCCGGTGGGCCCGGTCGACCTTCGGGACGGTGATCGGCAGGCTCGGGTGGATGAGCACACAGCGGACCCGGTCGATGCCAGCTGCTCTCAGCCGCGGCAGGGTCAGGAGCATCCCAGCCGGCACCTCGGCGCCGGGATCGAGGGCGTCATCGGCGATCAGCAGCGGCACCGGGTGCCCAGATGTGAGGAACGCCTCAGCACAGTCATCAGGGCTCGCCCGCCCGGCCAGCCACGCGCTGGCCGTGAGCGCGAACAGCAGGCTCGGCAGGGTCGCATCGAGTTCGGTACGGGAGTGAGCGGACATTGTGCACACTGTAGAACATGCCCCTGCAGAGGCGAGGAACGGCAGTGTGTTCTGTACTAAGGTTTGGTCTATGAGCGATGTTCTGGTCCTTGACGATGTCCGTGTCCGCCGTGGGGAGAACCTCCTTCTCGACGGTCTGTCCCTGCAGGTGAGCGAAGGGCAGCATTGGACGATCCTCGGCCCCAACGGAGCCGGCAAGACCACCCTGCTCGAACTGGCCTCCGGGCGCATGCACCCCAGTTCGGGCTCGGTCGACATCCTCAGCCACCGCCTCGGGCGCGTCGACGTCTTCGAACTGCGTCCGCGCATCGGGTATGCCTCGCAGCATCTGGCTGCGCGCATGCCCAACTCCGAGAAGGTCATCGACATCATCCTCACCGCTGCCTACGGCGTCCTCGGTCGCTGGACCGAGGCCTACGACGAGGTCGACACGTCCCGAGCCGAGGACCTGCTCGCCGCCTTCGGGATGGAGCGGATGAGCGAGCGCCGCTTCGGCAGCCTGTCCGAAGGTGAGCGCAAGCGCGTACAGATCGCCCGGGCGCTCATGACCGACCCTGAGCTGCTGCTGCTCGACGAGCCGGCCAGCGGCCTCGACCTCGGCGGGCGCGAGGAGCTGCTCCAGGCGCTGACCGAGATCCTCTCCGCCCGCTACGCCCCGACGACTCTCATGGTCACCCACCATGTCGAGGAGATCCCGCAGGGCATCACGCATGCGCTCCTGCTCAAGGACGGCGACGCGGTCGCCGCCGGGCCGATCGAGGAGACCCTGACGGCGGAGAACCTCTCGGAGACGTTCTCGGTGCCTGTCCGCATCGGAGTGGAGGACGGCCGCTACCACGCCCAGGCACGGTACTGAGCCGCCGGCATGGAACTGCATCACATCCTGCTGACGCTGCTCGCCGGCGTCGGCGCCGGAGGGATCAACGCGATCGTCGGCTCCGGCACCCTCATCACCTTTCCGGCTCTCGTCGCCTTCGGCGTGCCCCCGGTGACGGCGACGATGAGCAATGCCGTGGGTCTCATCCCCGGCAACATCGCCTCCTCGTTCGGCTATCGCACGGAGCTGGCCGGGCAGAAGAAGCGGATGCTCCAGCTCATCCCGGCCAGCCTTCTCGGCGCGCTCACCGGTGCCTACCTGCTGCTGCACCTGCCCGAGGATGCGTTCATCACGATCGTGCCGGTGCTGCTCGTGCTCGCCCTGCTGCTTGTGATCTTCCAGCCGATGCTCCAACGACTGCTGCGCGACCGGGCGATGCGCTCAGCCGAGGAAGCCGCACCGGCACCAGAGGCTGCGGGGCATACCGGAACGCCGCCGATGTCGATCGGCCGGCACATCGCCGTGTTCATCGCCGTCTACGCCACAGCCGTCTACGGCGGATACTTCGCCGCCGCCCAGGGCATCATCCTCATCGCCCTGCTCGGCATGCTGCTGCCGGAGACCCTGCAGCGCATCAACGGCGCGAAGAACGTCCTCGTCCTGGTCGTCAACACGGTCGCGGCCAGCATCTACGTCATCGTCGGCTTCGACCGCATCAACTGGATGGCCGCCGGTCTCATCGCTGCCGGCTCGCTCATCGGCGGCTACCTCGGAGCGCGGGTGGGCCGGAAGTTCTCACCGGTGCTGCTGCGCAGCGTCATCGTCATCCTCGGCCTGGTGGCGCTGTGGAACATCCTGCAGATGTGATCCTGGTCCGAGGAATCTCGTCATGAACACTCCGCGCAAGGCCGAACCCACCGAAGCTGAGATCCGTGCGCTGGCAGCCGCATGCGGCATCGATGCTGGCCGCCTGCGGTTCTTCGACGATCTCGACGTCCCGGAGCTGGCCGCGTACACGCAGCTGACCGATGTGCGGCTGCGCTCAGCGGCCGAACCCGAATGGGGCATCTATCTGGCCGAGAGCACGAAGATCATCCGCCGTGCCCTGGCCGCCGGGCATAAGCCGCAGTCCTTCCTCATGAGCCGCAAATGGTTCGCCGGCATGACCGACATCCTCACCGAGACGACCGGGCCGATCTACATCGGCACCGAAGCCCGGATCGAGGACCTCACCGGCTTCCATCTGCACCGCGGGGCGCTGGCGGCGATGGCCCGTCCGGCTCCGCGCACCGCCGCCGAGGTGGTGGCTGAGGTGCTCGACGCCGGTGCGCCCAAGTGCCGGATCGCGGTGTTCGAAGGATTGGTCGATCACACGAACGTCGGGGCTGCCTTCCGTTCAGCTGCGGCACTCGGTGTCAATGCCGTGCTGGTGACACCGGAGTGTGCCGATCCGCTGTACCGGCGGTCGATCCGCGTGTCGATGGGCACGGTATTCCAGATCCCGTGGACGCGCATCGACCCGTGGCCAGCCGGCATCGACCTGCTCAAAGACGCAGGCTTCTACGTCGCTGGCATGTCACTGGGTGAAGGCGCGATCACCCTCGATGAGCTCGTGGCTGCCGAGCATGAGCGGCTGGCGCTCGTCTTCGGCACCGAAGGCGACGGGCTCAAGCGCGGTACCGACCGGAGCCTCGACGCACGGGTGACGATCCCGATGATGCACGGCGTTGACTCGCTCAACGTCGCAGCGAGCTCAGCCGTGGCGTTCTACGCCACCAAGTGAGAGCCCGATCAGCGCTGACGGGATGCGAACGGCCTCGAGTGATCGCTGTTCGGTCTCCGAGGTCGGCGCCTGATGAGCCGGCTGGTGACCAGTGCAGCGAGGACGAAGCAGGCGGAGATGAGCACATTCCACGGCGCATCGAAGTAGTAGAAGATGACGCTGACGAAGACGAACCCAACGGCAGCGAGGTACAGGGTGGTCAGCCATGGTGGCCGGCGCATGTCGAATCACTCCTCTTCTCCGCACGCTAACGAAAGACCAGCGGCTGTGCCATTGCTCGAGAGCATGAGGGCGATGTGACCCCGGTGCACCAGTCGAACGGGTGCCCTGCCAGTCGGCGGTTTCGATAGGCTGAGCTCTGGCAATGCTGACAGAGAAGGAGAGACGTCTGTGACCGAGGAGCAGAGTGTGCCGGCAGCCACCGGAAACGTACCCGGACCGCTGTGCGAGGAGCACCCGGAGCTGGCTGCGGCCCTGGAGGCCGGGCGGATCACCGGCGAGGTCGGCACTCCGCGGGAGAACAACCTCTCCCACATCCACCGGTTCCTCGACCAGGAGTGCCAGTTCGACTTCGGTGTCGAGCTGACCCAGGAGTGGGACTACGAGAAGGTCTTCGCGCTCATGGTGGAGAAGGTCGGGCTGCGTCCAGACCCGGAATTCACCGAAGGCGTCGACACAATCTCGACCGAACGCTGCATCGCAGCGCTGGCCCGCTTCGGCGATGTGCTCGGTTCGGCAGTCGCGGCCCAGGCACGGATCCTGTTCGCCACCGGACACCCCGGCGGGATGCTGCCGGTGCACATGGCTTTCGCCGCATGGGCAGCCGAAAACGGTGCCGAGGTGATCTCACCTGACGGGTATATCGCGGTCCCGGAGATCGGTGGGGACCTGCGGCGCATCAGCGGTGTGTGGGTATGGCACCAGCACGGCGGCGTGCCGCATACGCACTTGGCTGAGCCGATGGGAGCGCTGCTCGATGAGCTGACCATCAGGGGAGAAGATGTCCCGGATCTCGTCGTCGCCGATCACGGCTGGGCCGGATGCGCTGGCACCCGCGGGTTGCGTTCGATCGGGTTCGCTGACTGCAACGACCCTGCCCTCTTCGTCGCTGAGGCGCAGGGCCAGGTCGAGGTCAGCGTCCCGCTCGATGACGATGTCGTTCCGCAGCTGTACCAGCCGCTCATCGAATTCGTCCTCACCACCGCCGCCGGGCACCTCGAGGACTGAGCCGCCGCAGAGCCCGGCCTGCCGCGGGTGGTCAGACCTCGATTGCGAGGTCCTCGACCACCTCGGCACCGGGCAGCGCCGCCAGGGCCTGACCGGAGAGGATGATCTTCGAACCGCGGATGCCCGATCCGATCACCACCTCGGGTTCGGTGACGATGCGTGAGTCGATGAGGATCCGGTAGCCGGCCGGCAGACCGAAGGGTCCGATGCCGCCGTACTCCATGCCCGATTCGGCGCATGCCCGCTCCTGGTCCATGAACGAGGCCTTGCGCACATCGAGCAGCTTGCGCACTCGTTTGTTGACATCAGCGCGAGTGTGGGCGAGGACCATGCAGGCGGCGATGCGCTCCTCACCGGCTCGGGAACCTGCGACGATGACGCAGTTGGCCGAATGCTGGTCCTTGAGCCCATATGCTTCGGTCAGCGCGGCAGTGTCAGCCAGGTCCGGATCGATGGCGAACACGTCGACCGGATGCTCGGCCGGGAACCCGGCCACCGCCTCGGCGGTGGGAGCGGCGAGCAGCTCGGGGTGCTCGCGGGCTGGAACCGTCTCGACGGGGGCAGGAGCATGGGAGAGGATCGTCCAGGATGACATGGCTTCATGACAGCACACCGCCGGCGGGGGCCGGATCGCCGACCGCAGTGCGGACACCCTGCTTCTGCGGGGCCGAATCGCGTCCGGTGGCCGCGACCTGTATAGTTGGCTGGTGGCTCATTTCGGAGTCACACGTGAATTTGGGCACTGGCAGGCGGGGGAGGCTTCCGCATCAGGCGCCCTGACAATTCAAACAAAGGACATTCATGAAGAAGGACATCCACCCGGAGTACCGCACGGTCGTCTTCAACGACCTTGCCTCGGGCACCAAGTTCGTCACCCGCTCCACCGTTGAGAGCGAGAAGACCATCGAGTGGGAAGACGGCAACACCTACCCGCTCATCGACGTCGAGATCTCCTCGGCCTCGCACCCGTTCTACACCGGCAAGCAGCGCATCCTCGACTCCGCCGGCCGCGTGGAGAAGTTCAAGGACCGCTACAAGGGCTTCGGCAAGCGCCGCTGAGTGCGCGATGCGCTCCAGTGCGCATCCTGCAGCACCGTCGGCGATTGCGCCGCGACTTCTGGCCCGTGACACGCTGTCACGGGCCAGAAGTGTCTGCACAGCCGTTGTGTCTGTGTCAGCCGGCATCCGACAGGCGGGCCGTCAGATGTCTGACGGCCCGCCTTTGCAGTGCTTTATAGAGTTCTTACTGACTCAGTGCTGTTCGATGACGATGCCCTCATGCGGGTAGCAGCGGGCGGCCGGGTGCAGCAGTGAGCCGACGCCGGTGGCGTTCGGAACGGCGGCAGCGATGCCGTGGGCGACGGTCTCCTTGGACTTGCGCACCGCCTCGGGCACGGACAGGCCGGTGGCCAGGCCGGCGGCGATCGCGGCGGCGAAGGAGCAGCCGGCACCGTTGACGAGGTCGTTGGTGATCTTCTTGCTGCTGAAGGTCGTCAGGGTCTGCCCGTCGTAGAGGACGTCGATGGCCTCGTCGGTGTCGAGGCGCGCCCCGCCCTTGACGACGACGTTGTCAGCGCCCATCGCGTGGATCGCCTTGGCCGCCTCTGCCATCTCATCGACGTTCGTAAGCTCGGCAGCCCCGACGAGGGTTGCGGCCTCTTCGAGGTTCGGGGTGATGACGGTGGCCAGGGGCACGAGGTTCTCGATGAACAGGTCCTTGAGGTCGACCATCGAGCCCGTTCCCTTGCACACGAGCACGGGATCGAAGACGTAGGGCAGGTGGTTGTTCTTCAGCCGGTCGGCGAGCACGAGGGCGGAGTCGACGGAGCCGACCATGCCGGACTTGATGACGTCGTAGTCGTGGATCGCCAGGGTCGAGTCGAGCTGCTGGCGGATGAAGTCGGCGTCCTGGAACTCAGCGGAGTGGTAGAAGCCGTTGTCCGGGTCGAAGGTCACCACGCAGGTGATGACCGCTGCGCTGAAGACGCCGTACTCCTCGAACATCTTCATATCGGCGCCGAGGCCGGCGCCGCCGGAGACATCGAGTCCGGCCACCGTCAGGCCGCGAGGTGCTGTCATTGGGGTTCCTTTCCATCGGCCGCAGCCTCTGTCATGGCGGCTCCGGCGTATCCGTGCTGTCTCCATGCCTCGTACATCGCAATCGAAGCCGAGTTCGCCAGGTTGAGCGACCGGCGTGCCGGCAGCATCGGGATCCTGACCTGCTGTGCGATATGCGGATCGGCCAGCACATCGTCATCGAGGCCGGTCGACTCCTTGCCGAACAGGAGCACATCGCCGTCAGTGTAGGCGATCTCACCGAAACCGGTCTGTGCGTGCGTGGTGAAGCCGATGACCCGGCGGTCGCCGAGGTGCTCCCACAGGTGCGCGAGATCCGGGTGGACGGTGACGTGCGCGAGGTCGTGGTAGTCGAGTCCGGCCCGGCGCAGCTTGGCATCGGAGAGGTCGAATCCGAGGGGTTCGACCAGGTGCAGATGCGCTCCGGTGACCGCTGCCAGGCGGATGGCGTTTCCCGTGTTTCCCGGGATCTCCGGGGTGTGGAAGACGATGTCGATGTTCATGGCGTTCCAAGCTTAGCGGCTCAGCAGGCCGGTGCTGTGCACCCGTTCGAACAGCATTGCTCGCATTCGAATAGGTGTTCTATAGTTGTGGTTATGTCCGTCCACCATGCCGTCGCCGCCGACCCGCAGGCGCTCCGAGAGCAGCTCAGCCGCCTGCCGGGTGTCACGACCGCGCGCGAGCTCTTCACCGGCCCCGAACCGCTGCCGGTGGACGGCATACTGGCCCCGGTCTTCGCCCGCGGCGGCCTGCCGCGCGGGGAGATCCTCAGCGTCACCGGCACCCTCGCACTGTCCTTCGCGTGCGCGGCAGCAGCGAAGTCCACCCGCGAACAGCACTGGTGCGCAGCCGTCGACACCCCGGAGCTGGCCGTCGCCGGGCTGGCCGACCTCGGCATCGACCTGGAGCACTTTGTCCACGTGCGCACCCCGCCTGCGGACTGGCAGCGGGTCGTGTCGATCCTGCTGGAGACCTTCGACCTGCTCATCATCGCCCCGCCGGCTGCCCCGAGTCCACAGGAGCGTCAGCGCTTAGCCGCCAAGGTTCGCGAACGCCGCGCCAGCCTCATCGCCCTCGGCCCGATGCCCGGCAGCAGCGAAAGCTGCGAGGTCTCCGTCGCCGGCTGGGACGGCCTGCACGCAGGCACCGGACGGCTACGGGCCTGCACCGCGCGGGTGCGCCATCCGCGCACCGGCGAGCACCTGCTCACCTGGCCGCTCACCCCCGGTGCACCCAGCGTGCAGCACCTGCCCACCGCCTCGGGCGCGGAGGCTGTGGCCAGCCGGCCGGCACACCCGCAGATCCAGGTGATCGACGGTGCCGGCTGAGACCCAGCGGACCCTCGTGCT
Organism: Brevibacterium luteolum; assembly: GCF_025147615.1. Lineage (NCBI taxonomy): Bacteria > Bacillati > Actinomycetota > Actinomycetes > Micrococcales > Brevibacteriaceae > Brevibacterium > Brevibacterium luteolum. The sequence continues at coordinate 16,243 of NZ_JALXPM010000013.1, forward strand.
CACGGTCCCGGACTGGTCGGCGACCGCTGCAGCCGAAGCGCACGGCTGGGCGGCCCACGAACCGGTCGCCGTGCTGCGCGGCGGGCGGATCGTCTCCTGCAATGCCGCCGCCCGGGTTGCCGGCATCACGACCGGGATCAACAAGCGCGCCGCCCAGCTGCGCTGCCCGCAGGTGCGCATCACCGGCTGGGATGAGGACCTCGACCAGCGGATCTTCGCCACCGGGCTTGATGTGCTCGAGGCCAGCATCGCCCGCTTCACCGTGCTGACCCCGGGAGAGGTGAGCATCCCGCTGACCGCACTGGCGCGCACCTACCCGAGCGAGGACGCCGCGGTCGAGGAACTGCTCACGAGAGTCACCGACGCCACCGGCTGGGAGTTCTTCGCCGGCATCGCCGATTCGGTCTTCGCCGCGATGCTCGCCGCCCGCACCGCCACCCGGGTGCTGCCCGGGCAGACCGCCGACTTCCTCGCCACCCAGCCGACGACCGCGCTGGCCTATGCCGATGCCCACACCTACGGTGAGCTCGTCACCGTCTTCGAACGCCTCGGCCTCGACACGCTCGGATCGCTGGCGCAGCTGGGCGAGGGGCAGATGCGCACCCGGTTCGGCGCCCTCGGTGTGCAGGCCCACCGGCTGGCTCGCGGGCTGCCGGTCCACCGGCCGGTCGACCACGTCCGCCAGCGCGAGCACCTCATCGAGGTGCCGATCAGCCCACCGAGCTCGCGTGGCGATGAGCTGTCCTTCCACGCCCGTGCCGCTGCCGCTGAGCTGTTCACCGGGATCCGGTCAGCCGGGCTCGTGTGCCCGAGCCTGACGATCGAGCTCGTCGCCGCCGGCGGGCAGCGCAGCCAGCGGACCTGGCGGCTGGAGCTCATGGACGAGAACCTCGTCGCCGACCGGGTGCGCTGGCAGGCCGAAGGCTGGCTGGCCGGACAGTCAGCACCCGCCGCTGCCGAACCGGTCGATGAGGGGCTGGCGGAGGCCGATGGTGTCTGCGCGCTGGCGCTGACCGCGGCTGAGCTGCTCGCCCCGCTGGAGGCCCACACCTCGCTGTTCGCCCAGCGCTCGGGCTATGTCACCCACACCCTGGAGCGGCTGCAGGGCCTCTACGGGCCCGAGGCGGTGCGCGTGCCCCAGCTGCAGGGCGGCCGGGAGCCTGCGGAGACGAACCTGTGGACGCCGTGGCAGCAGCAGCCCCGCCCTGAGCGCAGCGCGTCTGCCCCATGGCCGGGCCGGCTGCCGGCCCCGCACCCGATGATCGTCGACCGCGCGCCTGTCGAGCTGCTCGATCGGCAGGGGATGAGCGTCATCGCCCGGCCCAGCGGACTCGACAGCACCCCGGTGCTCCTACGGCTGGAGTCCGGCGCCGAGTTCAGCATCGTCGATCACTCCTCGGCCTGGCCGGTCGAGGCCGGCTGGTGGGATCCGGCCCGGGCCCAGTACCGAGTGCGGCTGCAGGTCCTCACCGACTGCGGGCAGGCCTTCCTGCTGTGCAAGGAGCACGGCCGCTGGCACATCACCGGACGCTACGCCTAGAAGGAGGACCTGATGGGATACTGCAATCCGCCGATCCCGTGGTCGGAGCTCGAACGCCGCCTGTCCTCCCGCACCGCCGCCGAGGCGGTTCCCGAACCGCTGCAGCTGCGTCCCCCCGACCTGCGGGCCGGTGGGACAGGTGCCGGTGACGCTGGGAGGCAAGCGCCACCTCGGCGCCGGGGCCGGCCGTGGGCAGAGCTGCACGTGCATTCGACGATGAGCTTCCTCGACGGAGCCTCAGAACCCGAAGAGCTCATCGACGCTGCCGTCGACGCCGGGCTCGAGGCGATCGCGCTGACCGATCACAACGGCCTCTACGGGGCCGCCCGCTTCGCCCAGGCAGCCGCCGGGCGGGGGATCGGCACCGTGTACGGGGCAGAGATCTCCCTGGGCCTGAGAGCGAAGATCCCCGGCCAGATCGACCCGGAGGCCGCCCACGCCCTCGTCCTCGCCCGCGGGGTGCCCGGCTACCGGCACCTCTCGGCCACACTGACGCAGGCGCATATGGCCGGGACGAAGAACAAACCGGTCATCGACCTCGAAGGCCTGGCCGCGGCGGCCGAGCAGGGCGGCGGCGACTGGTATGTGCTCACCGGCTGCCGCAAGGGACTGCTCATCCCGCACCTGAGCGATCCCGACGGCGGGCTGGGCCGGCTGCGCCGGCTGGTGGCGATGTTCGGCCGCGAGAGGCTCATCGTCGAACTCACCCGCACCGGGCTGCCCGAAGACGATGAGCGCATCCGCCATCTGTGCGAACTCGCTGCGCGGGCTGGGGTGCGCACGGCGGCGACGAACCAGGTCCACTATGCCAGCCGGGAGCAGTTCCATGATGCGCAGGTGCGGGCGGCGGTGCGTGCGAACTCCAGCCTCGACGAGGTCGCCGGCTGGCTGCCGCCTGCAGCCCTGCAGCGCATCCACACCGGCGCGGAGATGGCCGGCCGGTTCCCCGCCGCTGCCCTTGATGCCGCCGTTGAGATCGCCGCTGACTGCGCCTTCGAGCTGCGTGCCGCCCGGGCCGGTCTGCCGCAGGCACCCGTGCCTGCCGGGCTGAGCGATGCCGAATTTCTGCGTCAGCTCGTCACCGCCGGCGGGCTCAGGCTCTACGGCACCCGCGAGCAGCGCCCGGATGCCTGGGAGCTGCTGGATCGCGAGCTGGCCACGATCGAGCAGATGGGCTTCTGCGGGTACTTCCTCATCGTCTACGACATCGCCCGGTTCTGCCGGGATAACGACATCTTCTGCCAGGGCCGGGGGTCGGCTGCGAACTCCGCGGTCTGCTACGTCCTCGGCATCACCGCCGTCGATGCGGTGCGCTTCGGGCTGCTGTTCGACAGGTTCCTCGCCCCTGAGCGCGAGGGCTATCCCGATATCGACGTCGACATCGAATCCGGCCGCCGCGAGGAGGTCATCCAGTACGTCTACGACCACTACGGCCGCGATCGGGCCGCCCAGGTCGCCAATGTCATCACCTACCGGGCCAAGTCCGCCGTCCGCGATGCCGCAGCCGCCCTCGGCTACGAGCCCGGCCAGCAGGACGCGTTCTCCAAAGGACTCGAGCGCTGGTCGCGGCTGCCCGAAGACGACGATGACGACGACAGCACTGGAGGAGCAGGCGGTCAGCAGGGGGTGCCCGGCCCGGTCATCATCGCCGCCCGCGGGCTGCTCGGCACACCCCGCCACCTGGGCATCCACTCCGGGGGCATGATCTTAGCCGACCGGCCGATCGGCGAGGTCGTGCCGATCGAACCGGCGACGATGGAGCGGCGCACCGTCGTGCAGTGGGATAAGGATGACTGCGCGCATATGGATCTGGTGAAGTTCGATCTGCTCGGCCTGGGCATGCTCACCGCCCTGCACGAGATGGTCGACCTCATCGCCGTCCACACCGGTGAGCGCATCGAGCGGGCGCTGCTGCCGCAGGAGGACCCGGAGGTCTTCGACATGCTGTGCGCAGGCGATGCGATCGGCGTCTTCCAGGTCGAATCTCGCGCCCAGATGGCCACCCTGCCGCGGATGCTGCCGCGCTGCTTCTACGATCTGGCCGTCCAGGTCGCACTCATCCGGCCAGGACCCATCCAGGGCGGGTCGGTCCATCCCTACATCCGCCGCCGGCAGGGACTCGAAGCCCCGGACTACCTGCATCCGCTGACCCGCTCGGCGCTGGAGAAGACGCTGGGGGTGCCGCTGTTCCAGGAGCAGCTCATGCAGCTGGCCATCGACGTCGCCGGGTTCACCGGCGGGGATGCCGACCAGCTGCGCCGGGCGATGGGTGCCAAACGCTCGAAGGAGCGGATGCGCCAGCTGGCCGACCGATTCCATGCCGGGGCAGCGGCCCGCGGGGTCGATGCGCAGACCTCGCAGGTGATCTTCGACAAGATCGCCGCCTTCGCCAACTACGGGTTCCCCGAAAGCCACGCGATCAGCTTCGCCAACCTCGTCTACGACTCCGCCTGGTTCAAGCGTTACCACCATGCCGCGTTCACCGCCGGGCTGCTGCGCGCCCAGCCGATGGGCTTCTACTCCGCTCAGTCGCTCATCGCCGATGCCCGCCGGCACGGGGTGCGGATCCTGCCGGTCGATGTGCAGGCCTCCAGCGCGCAGGCCGATCTGGAGGCTGATGCGGATTCGACCGGTGGGTTCGCCATCCGCATCGGGCTCTCAACGGTCCGCGGGGCCGATTCCGCTGCCGAGGCGATCGTCGCCGCGCGCGAGGCCGACGGCCCCTTCACCTCGGTCGGGGACCTCGCCCAGCGCACCGGCGTCGATGTCACCGTGCTCGAAAGCCTCGCCACCGCAGGCGCGTTCGCCTGCTTCGGCCTCGACCGCCGGCAGGCGCTGTGGGTCGCCGGCTCCCAGGGCGGGTCAGGCCCGGGCATGCTGCCGGGCACCGCCCCGGTCGCCGAGGCCCCGGCTCTGCCGCTCATGAACAGCTTCGACATCACCCTTGCCGAACTGTTCTCCACCGGCCTGACCGTCGACGGCTACCCGACCGAGCAGCTGCGCGGCAGGCTGCGCGAACGCGGCTACGCCTCGACCGCCGATGCCCAGCAGGCCGTCGACGGCCAGATGATCACCGTCGCCGGGCTGGTGACGCACCGGCAGCGGCCCGGCACCGCCTCAGGTGTGACGTTCATGAACCTCGAAGACGAGTTCGGAATGCTCAACATCGCCTGCTCACCAGGACTCATGCGCCGCTACCGGCCGATCTCCTACAGCCACAACGTCCTCGTCATCCGCGGCCGGGTGCAGCGGGCCGGCACGGTCGTCAGCGTCACAGCCGACAAGCTCATCCCACTCGACGTCAAGATGCCGGTGAAGTCACGGAACTTCCAGTGAGACAGGCGCTGCATGCCCCCTGTATGACGTCATATGACGACACATGACAGACAGATGACGAAAGCAGCCCACCCGGTGAGCCGGGCTCCCTAGCGTGGTGGACACCACGACCGACCTGTACCCGCTTGAAGGAGCACCCCATGAGCGAACTGAGCTTCGAGACCCGCCAGATCCACGCCGGCCAGTCACCGGATACGGCCACCGGCGCCCGCGCCCTGCCGATCTACCAGACCACCTCGTACGTCTTCGACAGCGCCGAGACCGCCGCCAACCGCTTCGCGCTGGCCGACCTCGGCCCGATCTACACCCGCATCGGCAACCCGACGGTCGCCGCCGTCGAAGACCGCATCGCCGACCTCGAAGGCGGAGTGCAGGGCCTGCTCGTGGCCTCCGGCCAGTCCGCGGAGTTCCTGGCCATCATCAACATCGCTGAAGCCGGCGATCACGTCGTGGCCAGCCCCAGCTTGTACGGCGGCACCTACAACCTCCTCGACGTCACCCTGCGCAAGCTCGGCATCGAGACGACCTTCGTCTCCGATCCCGGCGATGTCGAGGCATGGAAGGCAGCTGTCAAGCCCAACACCAAGCTGTTCTTCGCCGAAACCGTGGCCAACCCCCGCTCCGACGTCCTCGACATCGCCGCGGTGGCAGAGACCGCGCACGCCGCCGGGGTGCCGCTCATCATCGACAACACCCTCGCGACTCCTTACCTCGTCCGCCCGATCGAGCACGGTGCTGATGTCGTCATCCACTCCGCCACGAAGTACCTCGGCGGCCACGGCACCTCGATCGCCGGAATCATCGTCGACAGCGGCAACTTCGACTACAGTGCCGAGCCTGAGCGCTTCCCCGGCTTCAACCAGCCCGACGCCTCCTACAACGGCCTCGTCTACGCCCGCGACCTCGGCCCGGATTCACCGTTCGGCGCGAACGTCTCCTACGGCATCAAGGCCCGCGTGCAGCTGCTGCGCGACCTCGGACCGGCCGCCTCGCCGTTCAACGCCTTCCTCATCGCCCAGGGCCTGGAGACCCTCAGCCTGCGCATCGAACGCCATGTCGCCAACGCCCAGCGGGTCGCGGAGTTCCTGGAGAGCCACGCCCAGGTCGACAAGGTCCACTTCGCCGGCCTGCCCTCAAGCCCGTGGTACGAGCTCGGCCAGAAGTACCTGCCTAAGGGTGTCGGCTCCGTGCTCGGCTTCGAGATCGCAGACGGCTACGACGCTGCTGTGAAGTTCGTCGACGCCCTCGAGCTGCACTCGCATGTCGCCAACATCGGCGATGTCCGCTCACTGGTCATCCACCCGGCGTCGACGACCCACAGTCAGCTCGACGAGGACGCCCAGCGCGCCGCCGGAGTCAGCCCGGCCTTCGTCCGCCTGGCCGTCGGCATCGAGGGCATCGATGACATCATCGCCGATCTGGAGAAGGGATTCGCCGCCGCCCGCGGCTGATGCACGATGCAGGTCGCCAGCCGTACAGCCGTCGCCGAGTTCCACGATGTCGTGCTCGAATCCGGGTACGTCTTCGAGCAGCTGCACATCGCCTATGAGACCTATGGGCAGCTGAACGCGGAGAAGTCCAACGCCGTGCTCATCGAGCATGCGCTCACCGGGGATCCGCATGTCAGCTCCGGAGTGGCCAACCCGGCGGCGGCTGAGTCACCGCGGTCCTTCGCCCCCGGCTGGTGGGAAGACGTCGTCGGGCCGGGCAAGGCGATCGACACGAACGAGTTCTTCGTCGTGTGCGCCAATGCCATCGGCGGCTGCAACGGCTCGACGGGCCCGACCTCCCCGTCAGCCGATGGGCTGGCGCACGGCTCCCGGTTCCCGGCCGTGTCGATCCGCGATATGGCCGCAGCCGAGGTGCTGCTGAGCGACCGGCTCGGCATCCCGGCCTGGCATGCGGTCATCGGCGGGTCGATGGGCGGGGCGCGGGCGCTTGAGTTCGCGCTCGTGGCTCCCGAGCGGGTCAATCGCGCCACGATCCTGGCCGCGCCGGCGTTCTCGGACGCCGACCAGATCGCCTGGGCCTACACCCAGATCCAGGCGATCGAGCTCGATCCGGACTTCTGCGGCGGGGACTATGCCGTCATCGGCCGGTTCCCGCGCCGCGGCCTCGGTCTGGCCCGGCAGATCGCCCACCTGACCTACCGGGCGGACTCCGAGCTCAACGAGCGCTTCGCCAACACCCGCCAGGAGCAGTGGCCCGACCTCGCCCACCGGCCGCGGCCGGCCTCGGCAGGCGATGCCTACTACGCCATCCAGAGCTATCTCGACTACCAGGCGACCAAGCTCGTCGACCGGTTCGATGCGCAGTCCTACCGGATACTGACGCAGGCGCTGCGCGATCACGATGTGCGCCGCGGCCGCTCGACGAACCTCGCCGAGGCGCTGTCGGCAGCGCAGGCGAAGTTCCAGGTCATCAGCGTCTCCAGCGACCGTCTCTACCCGCCGGCCCAGGTGGCCCAGCTCGCCGCCGCGCTGCCGGGCGACGTCGAGACCCATGTGCTCGACTCGTGGGCAGGTCACGACGGGTTCCTCACCGAAGGCGCCCAGCTCTCACCGCACCTGCGCCGCTTCCTCACGTGATCAGCCGGCCACCCCATGCGGGGCGGCCGGCTGATCCGGTGCTATCACCGGGCCCGAGGCGGTGGGCCCGCTGGCATCAACCGCGCTTGGCCTTCTTCTCCTTGGCCTTGCGCTGCTTGTACAGGTGCCGCTCATCGACCGGGAAGTCGCGCTGGGCGCGGGCATTGCGGTAGTAGTCCATCGCCTCCTGCTGACGCTTCGCCTCGATGCCCTCGGCGATCGTGGCCCTGCGGTGCTTGGGCCCGTATCCGAAGGACTCGCAGATATCACCGGCGTTGGCAGCCAGCTTCGCACACAGGCTGTCGATGGTCGGCCCGATCTGGCGGGCCCTCGACATCGACAGGCGGCCGTACATGATGTGCCAGCCGATGTTGTCCTCGATGAGGCTCAGGCCGTAGAGGTCGCGGATGCGGCGTAGCAGCTTGGCCTCCTCCTCATGACCGGAGCGCTTCTGCACCTCGTGCATCGAATCGTTGAGAGCCTCCCACTTGAGCGCCTCGATGTAGGCACGAGCGGCCTCGATGAGCTGATGCTGCACACTGTTGAACACCTCGGCGGCCTTCGCCGGGGGCATCGAGGCGGCCGGGCGCAGGGTGCCGGCGAGGTCGGCGACCATGACCTCGACGCGATTGTGCAGCATCGCCTGCTGCACATGGCCTGAGCGCACCCGCTTGTTATTCAGCGCCGGAGTGAAGATGTCGCCGATGGTGCGCCCAACGTTGGCCAGACCGGAGCGGTACAGCGAGTGCTCGGCGGCCTGGGTGCCGATGTAGCGGGCAACACCGCCGAGGTCGATGTCCTTGAGTTCGGCGGCGTAGTCGCTCAGCAGGCGCTTGGCGACCAGCTGCAGCAGGACGGTGTTGTCGCCTTCGAACGTGACGTAGACGTCGAGGTCGCCGTAGAGGCCGACGAGTCGGTTCTCCCACATGTAGCCGGCGCCGCCGCAGGCCTCACGGCATTCCTGGATCGTGCACAGCGCATCCCAGGTGGTGATCGCCTTGAAACCGGCGGCCTGGGTCTCGAGTCGCTGGCGGGCCTCATCGGAGTCGTCCTCGCCGCCGAATACCAGCTGGAAGGACTCCAGCAGCTGATCGTGGGCCACCGCATTGGCGAACACGCGGGCGACCAGGGGCATGAGGCGGCGCTGGTGCTGCTGGTAGTCCATCAGCACCTCCTCGACGGCGTCGTCCCCACCGGTGAACTGGCGGCGCTGAAGCCCGTAGCGCATGGCGATGTCGAGAGCGAGCTTCGCTGCAGTGACACCGGAGCCGTCGAGTGAGACACGGCCCTGGACGAGGGTTCCGAGCATCGTGAAGAAGCGCCGGCCCGGGGATTCGATGTCCGAGGAGTAGGTGCCGTCGGCTGCGACGTCGCCGTAGCGGTTGAGCAGGTTGGTGCGCGGCACGCGCACGTTGTCGAAGGACAGGCGGCCGTTGTCGATGCCGAGCAGTCCGCCCTTGCGGCCGTCGTCCTCCGGGGTGACGCCGGGCAGCGGCTCACCCGCAGCGCCGTCGCGGATCGGGACGAAGAAGCAGTGCACGCCGTGGTTGACGCCGTTGGTGATGAGCTGGGCGAACACGACGGCGGCCTCACCGTGGACGGCGGCATTGCCGAGGTATTCCTTCGTCGCTGCCCGGAAGGGGGTGTTGATGACGAAGGTCTCATCGGATGGATCGTAGGTGGCCGTGGTGCCGATCGAGGCGACGTCGGAGCCGTGGCCGATCTCGGTCATCGCGAAGGCGCCGAGCAGCTCGCCGCGGACGGCGGGCTTGAGCCACTTGTCATGCTGTTCGGCATTGCCCAGATGCTGGATCGCCCCGGCGAAGAGCCCGAACTGCACACCAGCCTTGATCTGGATGCTCGGCTCTGCGGTCACGAGCTCCTCGAACGCGGCGACGTAGCCTGCGTGGTTGTTCTGACCGCCTTCGGATTCGGGCAGCGGCAGACCGGAGATGCCGGTGTCGATGAGCGCCTTGACTCCGGCGAGGGTCTCCTCGCGCAGCTGCTCGAGGTCACCGGTCTCGCTGAGCACGGCGTGTTCGCTGTCGATGAAGCTGCGGCCGATGTAGCGCTGCTCGGCCCACCGCCCGTCGAGGACGGCGCCGATGCGGGCGGGATCGATGGACAGCTGGTGCTTCTTGCTCATGGTCACTCCTTGGTCTCGGAATTCGGTGCGGGTGGAGTCGTGCGGGCGGACGCGCCCGAAGCAGTCTGGGATCGCTCGGCGATGCCGGTCAGGGCAGTGCTGCGGGAGCTCCACAGCCAGGTGGTCAGCTGGTCGACGAATGCCTCCTGGTCAGTCGGCCGCAGCAGCCAGCGCTCGGTGCTGGCGCGGACGAACCCGATGGCCCCGTAGGCCCACTGCACTTCGGCATCGCCGGAGAGCTGGAGCCTGCGGCACAGCAGCGCGGTGATGCCCTGGAAGAAGGTGTCGTAGTCGTTGTCGGCCTTCGGATCTGCGGTGCTGGTCACCGCGGCGTCGCAGAACCGGTAGACATTCGGGGCGCGCGCGGCGAGGTCGACGAACGCTGAGATCATCGCGCGCAGCGACTCGCGCGGGGTGTGCGGGCTGTAGTCAGCCCGGTCAAGCGAGCGTGTGATGACTTTCATCGCCCATTCGCCCATGGCGCGCTGCAACCCGCCCCGGTCGCCGAAGTACCGGTATAGCACCGTCTTAGTCGTCTGCGCCTGCACCGAAAGCTGCTCCATGGAGATCTCGGGTCCGTGGTCGGCCACGGCATGGCGCACAGTGCGCAGGAGCATCTTGCGACGCTCGCGGCGATGGGCGTCCCAGCGTGCGCTTCGGCCATCCTGAGTGACGGGTTTCATATGACGAACAGTATCAGGTACTGTCAGTAACAGGTATTCACGGTGCGCTCGCATCGACCTGACAACTACGACCCCCGGAGGAATCACATGACGCAGCGCAGAGCCGCAGTCCTGGGAGGCAACCGCATCCCGTTCGCCCGCAGCAACAAGCAGTACGCCCACGCCTCGAACCAGGACATGCTCACCAGCGCACTCGACGGTCTCGTCGCCCGCTACGGCATGGCCGGCGAACTCCTCGGCGAGGTCGCAGGCGGCGCCGTGCTCAAACACAGCAAGGACATCAACCTCACCCGCGAGGCGGTCCTCGGCTCCGCACTCGACCCCCACACCCCGGCTTTCGACATCGGACAGGCCTGCGCCACCGGCCTGGAGACTGTCGTATCGATCAGCCACAAGGTCATGCACGGCCAGATCGAATCCGGCATCGCCTGCGGTGTCGACTCCGCATCCGATGCCCCAATCGTCGTGACCGAAGAGCTGCGTTCGATCCTGCTGGACCTCTCGCGCGCGAAGTCGAACGGTCAGCGCCTCAAGACTCTGGCTCGGCTGCGGCCGCAGCACCTGGCTCCGCAGGCGCCGAGCACCGGCGAGGCCCGCACCGGCATGTCGATGGGCGATCACCAGGCCATCAGCACCGCAGTCTGGGGCATCAGCCGCGAAGACCAGGACGCACTGGCTGTGGAGTCGCACCGCAACCTCGCTGCCGCCTGGGACCGAGGATTCTTCGACGACCTCGTCACCTCCTACCAGGGTGTGAGCGTCGATACGAACCTGCGCCCGGACTCGACGATGGAGAAGCTCGCCGAGCTCAAGCCGGTCTTCGGCCGCAACCTGCCGGAGCCTGCCACGATGACGGCAGGCAATTCGACTCCGCTGACCGACGGCGCGTCTGCCGTGCTCATCGGCAGCGACGAGTACGCCGCCGCCCACGGTCTGGAGCCGCTGGCATACTTCCGCGACGCTGAGGCGGCCGCCGTTGACTTCGTCCACGGGGGAGAGGGACTGCTCATGGCTCCGGCCTACGCCGTTCCGCGTCTGCTGGCCCGCAACGGCCTGACGTTTGCCGACTTCGACTTCTTCGAGATCCACGAGGCCTTCGCCTCGACCGTGCTGTGCCACCTGGCGGCATGGGAATCAGAGGAGTTCTGCCGTGAGCGCCTCGGCCTCGACGGCGCACTCGGCTCGATCGACCGCACCAAGCTCAACCCCAACGGCTCGTCGCTGGCAGCCGGGCACCCGTTCGCCGCAACCGGCGGGCGCATCATCGCCACCGCAGCCAAGCACCTGAAGGAGACCGGCGGCACGCGCGCACTCATCTCGATCTGCGCTGCCGGCGGTCAGGGACTCACCGCGATCCTGGAGGCATGACCATGAACGACAAGTACATCTCGCTGGCCAACGGGCCGCTGAAGAAGATCGTCAAGACCCTCGGACTGCCGGCACCTGTGCCGCTGCGCCGCTTCGACCCGGCCGACAGCTCCCACGGCTACCTCAGCGAGCCGATCCTCGTGCTCGGTGAGACCAGCGGGGCCGACGCACTCAGCCAGCTGCTGCTCGACAACGGCTTCAGCGTCCACCGCACCCCGAACCCGGGTCTGCGCTACCAGGCGATCATCGCCGCCTACGACGGCCTGACCCACCCCGACCAGCTGCAGGACACGACCCTGGCCATCGGCTCGGCGCTGCGCCAGCTGACGAAATGCGGTCGGGTCATCACCGTCGCCGACGCCGGCGTCGTCTTCCCGCACACCACCGATGCCGACCCGGCGCTCAACGCCGTCCGCAACGCCGTCACCGGCATCACCCGCTCGCTTGCACACGAGATGCGCGCCGGCTCGACCGCCAACGGCATCGTCCTCGACGGCGTGCAGGCCACCGCTCCATCGGCTGTAGCCGCCCTGTGGTTCCTGCTTTCGGCGAAGTCCGCTTACGTCTCCGGGCAGTTCCTCACCGTCTCCAGCGACCGCGGAACCACCACCTCGGCCGCGGAGTTCGCCGCCACCGGCCAGACCGGACCACTCAACGGTGCAGTCGCTGTCGTCACCGGTGCCGCCCGCGGCATCGGCGCAGAGATCGCCCGTGTGCTCCACCGGGATGGGGCACAGGTCTACGGTGTCGATGTTCCGCAGGCCGGGCAGGCCCTGGCGCAGACGATGAACAGCATCGGCGGTGTCGCCATCCAGCTCGACATCACCGCCGAGGACACCGGCCAGCAGATCATGGAGCGCGTCGGTGCCCCGATCGACATCCTCATTCACAACGCCGGTATCACACGCGACAAGCTGCTGGCGAACATGGACGAATCCCGCTGGGCCTCAGCCATCGCTGTCAACATCTCCTCCCAGCTGCGCATCAACGAGACGATCACCGCTGCCAACGGCTGGGGTGAGGCTCCTCGTGTCGTGTCGCTGGCCTCGATCGCCGGTCTTGCCGGCAACCGCGGACAGACGAACTACTCGGCTTCGAAGGCCGCTGTCGTGGGAATGGTCGCGGCTGCCGCAGAGGACTTCGCTGCGCGCAGCGGCACGATCAACGCCGTGGCACCGGGCTTCATCGAAACGGATATGACGGCTGCGATGCCGATGGTCCCGCGTGAGCTCGGCCGGCGCCTGTCGAGCCTGCAGCAGGGTGGCAAGCCGCGCGACGTCGCCGAGGCGATCGCGTTCTTCGCTCAGCCGGCCGCCGGCGGCATCAACGGCAAGACGCTGCGCGTATGCGGCCAGAGCCTGCTGGGGGCGTGATGACGAAATTCACTCGCGGCGTACCGCAGCCCATCAACACCGGTGCAGTGCTCGGCAAGACCCTGCTGCGCCAGTTCAAGAAGCGCCCCCACAGCTCTGCTCATATGCCGACCCGCTCGGTGGAATCGACCACCACGCTCGATCCCGTCGAGGTGGCAGCGTTCCACCGCGTCGTTGAGGCACCGGTGACCGATGCGGTGCATCCGGGATACCTGCACAAGCTCGGCTTCCCGCTGGCGATGCAGCTCATGACCGACCCGGGCTTCCCGCTGCCCCTGCTGGGCCTGGTGCACATCGTCAACCGGTTCAGCCTGCACCGGCCGGTCCTCATCGGAGAAACCGTGACGACCTCGGTGCGGATCGGGCAGGCACGCAAGCACCGCAAGGGCACCGAGTTCGACGTGCTCGTCACGGGGGACGTCGACGGTGGGACGGTCTTCGAGGAGACCGCCACGTATCTGGCCGTCGGCAAGCACCTCAGCAGCGCCGAGGCCGAGCGCGAGGAGGCGCGCAGCGAGTTCGAGGCGCCTGGAGTGCCGTCTTCGATCTGGAAGCTGCCGCGCTCGATCGGCCCGACGTATGCGAAGGTCTCAGGGGACTACAACCCGATCCACCTGAATCCGCTGGCCGCCAAGGCCTTCGGGTTCCCGGCATCGATCGCCCACGGCATGTACACCGCCTCGCGTGCGCTCTCGGCCGCCCAGGCCCCGGCCGGCGGCTACGTGTGGGGGGCGCAGTTCGCCAAGCCGGTCATCCTGCCGGCGCGAGTGGGCTTCGGTGTCTTCGACGATCACGAAGGCGCTGCTCGCCGCTATGCGGTGTGGAGCGTCAAGAACGGCAAGCCGCACGTGCTCGGAAGCATCGCGCCGCTATCGTGAATGGAGTGTCTGAACGCCGCCTGACCTGCGTGGATGCCCGCATTCACGCAGGTTGGTGCGGCGTTCGTCACAGAGGGCGAATCCGATTTTGCAATCGGGTTCAGAGCATGTAATGTGTTCTCTGTTGCCCGCGCGGGTGGCGGAATTGGTAGACGCGCTAGCTTGAGGTGCTAGTGCCCACTATATCGGGCGTGGGGGTTCAAGTCCCCCCTCGCGCACAACCGGCTCAGGCCGTTGAAAGCCCCGGAACCATTGAGGTTCCGGGGCTTTCTGCATGTCGGCCGAGCCTCCGTCTGCACGGGATTCTGTGACATACTCGCCGGTGAGGATGCAGCCCATCCGAACCGTGTTCCCGGCAAGACAAGGAAGTCATCAGTGCCCTCTACGCGAAGTGAGCTCGTCACTGCCGCTGTCCACTATCTCTACGCGCTGTCACAGAACCTGACACCGGCAGAGGAGATCAGCGGTGCGGTCGAGTCCGAGGCTGCCGCGGAACTCGAAGAGGTCCTGCATGAGCAGGGCAGGACCCGTGCTGAAGTGCTCAACGTCTTCGCACTCATCGCTGCCACCCGCGCCGAGCTCACAGCAGGTTCGGCGGTGCCGTTCTCCAAGGACGCCTACGATGCCGCGCGTGCCCGCGCGGTGCGCGGTCTGGAGTTCGCGGGCCAGGCTGGGCACCAGATCTGGCCGCCGACGAGCCAGACAGTGCGCAAGCGGCTGGGCACGAACTTCTGGAACGACGCTCTGAGCTCGCTGGGCTTCCCCACCTCGGGCGGGGGCCGCAGACGGGGCGCCTTCCACTACTCACCTGAAGCATTCCGCAGCGCGGTCAGCGATTTCCTCACTGATGCGCACGCAGCCGGGGGAGCGGAGAGCTTCAGCCGCTATGAGGCATGGGCCAAGGACGAACGGGCCGCCGGCCGGGCCAGGCCGTCAGGCGCCTCGGTGCGCAATCACTTCGGCAGCTGGAACGACGCCAAGGCCGCAGCTGAGCAGGTTTGACCTCGGCTCGGTCAGGTTGCGCGCGGCATCGGCCGGCCGAACGTCTTGATCCGCCAGCGCGGGGGCACATAGTCCGACCAGTGCCGCTCGATGGCCAGCTCGTAGCTTTCGACGAGCTTCTCGGTCGCCGCCCGCCAGCTGTGCTGCTCCATCTCGGCCTGCCCGCCGGCGGCCAATGCTGAGCGCAGGCTCTCATCTGCCAGCAGACGGTTGACCTGAGCTGACATGTCCTCACTCGAATGGGGTTCGCACAGCAGCCCGCCGACACCGTCGGGCACGGCGAACGGGATGCCGCCTGCCCGCGCAGCGACGACCGGCACGCCTGAGGCCATCGACTCCAGCGCCACCAGCCCTAAGGTCTCAGTGGTCGAAGGGAAGACGAACACGTCGGCTGAGGCGTAGGCCTCGGCCAGCTCCTGACCGCTCATGTAGCCGGTGAACAGCGTCGGGGTGCCGGCGAACTCAGCCTCCAGCTGCTTGAGATGCGGTCCCGAGCCGACCATCGCCAGCCGGGTTCCCTCCGGTGCGCGGGCGATGACGCCGCGCAGCACGTCGAGATCCTTCTCTTTCGACATCCGCCCGACATAGACGAGCAGCCGGTCCTCCGGGTGCCCGTCGGTGAGCCGCTCGCGCATCCGCTGCGAGTAGTTGCCCGGATGGTAGGTCTGCGTGTCGACGGCCCGCGGCCACAGGTCGAGGTTCTTGATCCCAGCCGCCGCGGCCTGCTCGATCATCGGCTGCGAGGTGCACAGGTTGACCTCGGCGAGGTTGTGGATCCACGTGATCCACCGCTCGGTCGTGTCGGTGATCCACTCGAGCCCGAGCCGCTGCGTGTACTCCGGCACATTCGTATGGAAGGACGCGAGCATCGGCAGATCGCGCCGCTTCGAGGACATCGTGCCGTAGGCGGCCAGCCAGATTGGGTTGACCGCATGGACGACATGCGGGTGGAAGCGCTCCATCGTCTTGGCGATGTTCGACGTCGGCAGGCCGACCCGCAGCTCGGGGTACCACGGCTTGAAGGACACAGATCGCACCGGCACCACCCGGAACCCGGCATAGCGGGCCGGTGGGTGGCCTGGGGCGAACACGACGACCTCATGGCCCATATCGGCCAGGTGGTCGAGGGTGCCCATGAGCCGGGTGACGACTCCGTCGATCTTCGGCAGGAAGACTTCTGTGAAGAGGGCGATGCGCATCAGCTGCCGGATACCGCCGCCGTCTCGTCGTGGTCACCACTGGCCTGCGCATCGGCCAGGCCCGAGGTGTCGGCCGGGACGGTGGGCACACCCGGCTGCTGGTGCTTGGTCCAGACCGAGGACGCCGGGATCTTCGACAGGTCTGCCCGGTGGGCGTAGCGCTTGGCGGTCTCATTGACCTCCATGAGCAGCCCGTCGGACAGAGTCGTCGGCTTGAGCCCGAGTGCCAGGAACGTCGCGTTCGAGGCGTGCAGGTCGTTCTCTGCCGATTCGTGGCGCGGGTTGGGCACGTTCTCCAGGCGGGCGCCGGTGATCGAGCAGATGAGCTCGGCGAGTTCGCGCACCCGGTGGGTCTCGGTCAGCTGGTTGAAGATCTTGACCCGCTCACCGGCCTCAGGGGGATTGTCCACCGCGATCTCCACACAGCGGACCATGTCCTGGATGTGGATGAATGCGCGTGTCTGCCCGCCGGTGCCGTGGACGGTCAGCGGGTAGCCGACCGCCGACTGCATGAGGAACCGGTTGAGCACGGTGCCGTAGTCGCCGTCGTAGTCGAAGCGGTTGACCAGGCGCTCATCGAGCTTGGTCTCTGCGGTGTTCGTACCCCAGATGATGCCCTGGTGCAGGTCGGTGATGCGCAGCGCATCGTTCTTGGCGTAGTAGGCGAAGAGGTGCTGATCGAGCACCTTCGTCATGTGGTAGATCGAACCCGGGTTCGTCGGGTACAGGATCTGCTGTTCGACCTGGTACGGCTCGCACGGCCGTCCCTCGGCATCCTTGTCGGCGGTGACCTGCACATCGAGGTAGCCCTCGGGGATCTCCATGCCGGCGGTCCCGTAGCCGTAGACGCCCATCGTGCCCAGGTGCACGAGGTGGATGTCGGAGCCGTTCTCGACGATCGCAGCGAGCAGGTTGTGGGTGGCGTTGACGTTGTTGTCGACGGTGTAGCGCTTGTGCGCCGGGGACTTCATCGAGTACGGCGCTGCCCGCTGTTCGGCGAAGTGGATGACGGTGTCGGGTGCATACTCGCCGAGCAGGCGCAGCACGGCTTCGTAGTCCTGCGCCAGGTCGATCTGGGCGAAGCCGATCCGCTTGCCGGTCAGCTCCTCCCAGGCGTCGAGCCGTTCTTCGATCGAGGCGATCGGGGTCAGCGACTCCGCACCGAGCTCCTCGTCGATCGCCCGGCGGGACAGATTGTCGAGGATGACAACGTCGTGGCCTCGCGCTGAGAGATGCAGGGCTGTCGGCCAGCCGCAGAATCCGTCTCCACCGCAGACAACAGTCTTCATCTTGCTCCTCCTCGATCGACGACGGCGCGCTCGCGCCGGGACACTTAGTCGTAGTCTGCCATATGCACACGCCGCCCACGCACGCGCCGACGCGCCGGAGGGCTGCTGCTTCGAAGGCGTTACGGGGTATTCATCTGCGGTTCGCCGATTTCCGGATGACGAACGCTCGCGAACGTGCTTGCGCTTCCGGTGTACGCTCGGCTCAGGCCGGCCCGGCCGCACCGCCGCGAGTGAGAATGGAGAGTGCCGATGAGTCATCAGTTCGCCAGCGCCGAGGCAGAGGTCACCCGCCTGTGCCAGGAGCTCATCCGCATCGACACGCAGAACTGGGGCAACAACAAATGCAATCCCGAGCGTCCGGCCGCTGACCAGATCGCCGCCTGGTTCGCCGAGGTCGGCCTGGAGTCCCAGATCTACGAGTCCGCTCCCGGCCGCGCGACGCTGGTGACCCGGGTGCCGGGCACCGATCCCGAGGCGCCGGCGCTCGTCGTGCACGGTCACACCGATGTGGTTCCCGCCGATGCCTCCGAATGGTCTGTCGACCCGTTCGCCGGGGAGATCCGCGACGGTCTCGTCTGGGGTCGTGGGGCCGTTGACATGAAGGACATGGACGCGATGATCATCGCGGTCGTGCGTACGATGATGCGCGAGAATCTGCGCCCGCGCCGCGATCTCATCATCGTCTTCTTCGCTGATGAGGAGGCAGGCGGGCTCTACGGTTCGCAGTGGATGGCCAAGAACCATCCCGAGGTGTTCGACGGCGCCACCGAGGCGATCTCCGAGGTCGGCGGTTACTCCGTCGATATCCGCGGCCAGCGCGTGTATCTCGTCCAGACTGCGGAGAAGGGCATCGCCTGGCTCAAGCTCATCGCCCGCGGCACGGCCGGGCACGGCTCGCAGATCAACCGCGACAACCCGGTCACCAAGCTCGCCGAGGCGGTCGCGCGGATCGGCGCGTACGAGTGGCCTGAGCAGATGCCGCAGGCCACCCGCGACCTCCTCGTCGGCGTGTCCGAGCTCACCGGGATCCCCTTCAGTGCAGAGACCTACGGCGAGCTGCTCGACGAGCTCGGCTCGGTGGCCAAGTTCGTCGGCGCGACGTTCGCCAACACCTCGAACCCGTCGATGCTCGAAGCCGGGTATAAGCACAACGTCATCCCCTCGACCGCCTCGGCCTACATCGACTGCCGGCACCTGCCCGGTCAGTACGAGGACCTCAAGCTCAAGCTCAAGGAGCTCGCCGGCGAGGGTGTCGACATCGAAGAGGAGATCGTGGCCACCGCGCTCGAATCGCCCTTCGGCGGACGGCTCGTCGACACGATGGTCGCCTCCCTGCAGGAGGAGGACCCGGATGCCACAGTGCTGCCGTACACGCTCTCAGGCGGCACCGACAACAAGGCGCTCTCGCTGCTGGGGATCACCGGCTACGGCTTCGCACCGCTGCGCCTGACCCCGGATCTCGACTTCCCGGCGATGTTCCACGGTGTCGACGAGCGGGTGCCGGTCTCAGCTCTGGAATTCGGTGCCAGGGTGCTCGGCCGGTTCCTCATGGACGCCTGAGCCATCCGCACCTGTTCTCACTGCGGCAGCTGTCGCGGTGTCAGTCGTCGTCCTCCAACCAGCGCTGACGGCGCTGGATGGAGGCGACGACGACGCCGAGGAGCACAAGCCCGATCGCGATGAACGTCTGCGGGCCGATCGGCGCAGCCCCGACGGGGAAGAGCAGGTCGCTGACGAGTGAGCCGAGCAGATTGCCGAACAGCGCCAGCAGGCTGATGAGCAGCACCCCCAGCCGGCCGACGGCCACGGTGGAGAAGCCGATGTACATGACGCCGAGCACACCGCCGATGAGCATCCACCACTGACCCGGCAGCTGCGGGAACCCGCTGATCGGCACGCCGGACAGGCGCACGAGGACAGCTGCGGCGAAGAGGAACAGCGAACCGACGAGGAAGTTCGTGAACGTCGCTGCGAATGCCGAGCGGGAGGCGGTGTTGAGGTTGCCGTTGAAGGCCTGCTGGAATGCCGTGAGCGCACCGGAGGTCAGCGGCAGCAGCGGCGCCCACAGGGGAACGCCGTGCGACAGTGCCCCGGAGGAGGACACGACGACGCCGAGGAGGACGATGATGACGCCGGCGACGCGGGGGACGCTCGGTGCCCTGCGTCCGCCTGGGCTCAGGTGGGTGTTGTCGACGATGATCCCGCCGAGCAGCTGACCGCACACGAACGACATGATGAATGTCGCCACGCCGAACAGCGGGACCGTCAGCGACTGGGCGATGACGACAGAGGCGCCGCCGATGCCGCCGGTGAACATCCACCACGGGAACTCGCGGCGGCGCACGAGCTGCCAGGCGCGTCCGAGTCCACGTCGGGCGGCGGGGGCGAACGGAATGGCGAGGCACAGGACGACGAAGCCGCCGGTGAAGGAGATGAACGCGGAATACAGGCCGTGGCCGAGGGCGGCGGCGAGGTGGCCGTTGGTGGTGCCCTGGATGGACATCGCGATGCCGGCGGCGATCATCGCCGCGGCTGACAGCAGCGCCGGCCCGCGGGAAGCGGTGGCCGTCATGCGGAGTGCTTGATGCGGATGATGCGGCGACGCAGCCACACGGTCTTCGACCCGCCCATCCCGATCCGGGTGCGCGCCAGCTCCCAGCGGCCGTATTCGGCTTCCTCGGTCAGCAGGCGGGCGGCTTCGGATCGGGTCATCTCCCGATGCAGGCTCACGGTCCGGAACTCGTACTCCACAGGTGTACGACGTCGCTTCACATTCCCTCCTTCGCTCCGATGAGATTATCACCAGGCCAGCCCGATTCCCGGGCGGCTCGCAAGGCGGACACGGCGTGGCCGGCGTGCACTATCCTGAGGCGTATGGTCCATCTGGTTCTCATCCGGCATGGGGAGAGCGATGCCAACGCCGCCGGCCTGCTGGCCGGCCGCACACCCGGGGTCGCGCTCACCGAGGCCGGCCGTGCCCAGATCCGCAGTCTGGCCGGCATCCTGCCGTTCGCCACGATCACCGCGCTGCGGCACTCACCGCTCATGCGGTGTGTGCAGACGACCGAAGAGCTGCTCGGCATCATCACCGTCGGCCAGACACGCGAGGACCCGGGCCTGGCCGAAGTCGACTACGGGCAGTGGAGCGGCCAGCCGCTCACCTCGCTCAAGGAGCACCCTGAGTGGGCGCGGGTGGCCGAAAGCCCCTCGACGATGGTCTTCCCCGGCGGGGAGTCGCTGCAGGCGGCGGCCTCTCGGGGGATCGCCGCAGCCGAGGCGCTGGTCGCCGAGCTGCGGCAGCGCACCGTGGCCAGTGGCGAGGATGAGAAGACCCAGGAGGACAGCGTCGGGATCATCGTCAGCCACGGTGACATCATCAAAGCGATCCTCGCCGATGCCCTCGGCAGCCCGCTCGACCGCTTCCAGCGCATCGCGGTGGCCCCGGGATCCTTCAGCGTCATCTCCTACCCGGCCACCGGGCATCCGGTCGTGACCGCCATGTCGGTCACCGCCGGCGGACGCCAAGCCGCCCCCGACCTCGGCGGCGGCCGATGACCGCTCCCGGTCAGGGGAGCGGCGGGCCAGGGGAGCGGCGGGCCAGGGGAGCGGCGGGCCGGTCAGATCGCGGAGATGACTCCGGCACCCAGCAGTGCGTAGATGACCAGGCCGATGATGACGCGGTACCACACGAAGACGGCGAACGAGCGGGTGGAGATGAACTTGAGGAACCCGACGATGACGACGTAGCCGACGACGAAGCTCACGAGTGTCGCCAGCGCGGTCGGGCCCCAGCCGAGCACCATCGGCTCGCCGATGCTCTTGAACAGGCCGTAGAAGCCCGAGGCCATGACGGCCGGGACGGCGAGCAGGAACGAGTAGCGGGCAGCGGCTTCGCGCTTGAAGCCCATGAGGCGGCCGGCGATGATCGTGCCGCCGGAGCGCGAGACACCGGGGATGAGGGCCATCGCCTGCGCGAGGCCGTAGAGGATGCCCTGACCCCAGGTCATGTCCTTGAGCTCATAGGTGCGCGAACCGTACTTGTCGGCCACGCCGAGGATGATGCCGAAGACGATGAGCATCGTCGCGGTGATCCACAGGCTGCGCAGCACAGTCTCGATCTGGCTTTCGAACAGCAAGCCGAGCACAGCGATCGGGATCGAGCCGAGGATGATGAGCCAGCCGAGCCGGACCTTCGGGTCGTCCTTGGGACCGCGTCCCACAAGCGCTTTGCACCAGGCGACGATAATGCTGGTGATGTCCTTCCAGAAGTACACGAGCACCGCGGTCTCGGTGCCAATCTGCACGATGGCGGTGAAGAACGCTCCCGGGTCCTCACCCGGCAGCAGGAACTCGCCGACGATCCGCAGATGTGCTGATGAGGAGATCGGCAGGAACTCCGTGAGTCCCTGCACGACTCCGAGGATCGCGGCGATGAGCCAATCCATGCACTTACTCCTAGCTGTAGGCACCCGCCAGCGGCGGTGTGGGCAGACTCCCGCGCCGGGGATCTGGCGGCGGGGTTGGGGTCAGCTCGGGGGATTCGTCACATGGCGGCGACGACGCACCGGCGGGCAGACCCACATCAGGGTAGACCCACTGATCAGGTAACCTCAAGGACTATGCACGTTCACCGCGTCGGAACATCAGGTCTGGAGCTCTCCGAGCTCGGACTCGGCACCTTCGACTGGGGTAGCAGGGTTGAGGCGGAGACCGCTCAGCAGCTCCTCGATTCCTACAGTGAGGCCGGAGGCACGACTCTTGAGCTGCCGTCGTTCGCCTCGCCGGCGGCCGATCTGCTCGGGAAGCTGACAGTCAGCCCCGAAGTCACTGTGTGCGCCCGTGTCGGCGTCGCCCAGCGCGGTGATGAACCGGTCCTCAGCCTGTCCCGGCAACAGGTGCTCAGACAGACCCGCGAGCTCCTACAGCGGATGCACCGGGACCACATCGAGGTCCTCGTCCTCGACGGCTTCGACGTGACCACGCCGCTGGAGGAGACCGCCTCAGCACTCGAGACGCTGCTGAGCGCCGGGGACATCGGCTATGTCGCCTGCGCTTATCATTCCGGCTGGCAGCTGGCCGCTGTCGCCGGCGCCGGCATCCCGGTGGTCGCTGCGTTCAACGAGCATTCGCTGCTCGAGCGCTCGGCAGAGACCGATGTCGCCCCGGCCGCTGACTATCTGGGCATCGGGATGGTCGCCGGTGCCGCGCTCGGCCGCGGCGTGCTCTCAGGCCAGTACGCCAGGGCCGTTCCGGCGGATTCGCGGGCAGCCGTCCACCGGGATGGCTATATGCAGGGGTATCTGAGCGATGATGCGCAGCGGATCGTGGCCGGCGTGAGCAAGGCCGCTTCGAGCCTGGAGATCGCCCCGGTCGATGTCGCGCTGGCCTGGATGCGCTCACAGGCGCCGGCCTGCAGCCTCATCAGCCCGCGTACGACCGATCAGCTCACGCAGCTGCTCAACAGCGATGCCGAACTGCAGCCGGAGATCCTCCAGGTCCTCGACCAGATCTCCGAACCCAGCTGACACCTCGGGCACGGCAACAGGCGCTGTTCAGGTGAGGGTGGGGCAGCAGCGCTCAGCGCTCACTGCTTGACGGTGACCTCATCGTCGTAATCGTCGTCGAAGTCGTCATCATCATCGTCTTCGTCGTAGTCATCGTCGTCATCGTCGAAATCATCATCGAAGTCGTCGTCATCGTCATCGTCGCCGAGGTCGGCCTTGGCATCTTCCTGATCATCGAAGAGCTCAAAGGGCGTGACCTCCTCGAATGCGCGATAGAGGGCGTCCTCGTAGATGTCGAAAGCCTCGGCCAAGGCCATGTAGGTGGCTTCGACTCGCGGGTCCTCATCGGAGGAACGGTGGGCCGCTGCAGCGTAGTGCTCGCGGATTGCCGAAAGGAACTCTTCCAGGGCCACATCGGGTTCAAGGCTCATGCCTCCAATGTACCCCCCTTCTGCTGGCCGCGTCACCAGTTCGAGCCGATGACGAGGGGAATCGAATGTCATAGGGTAAGGACTATGGCCGTCCCGATCTTCGAACACCCGTCACCCGACCGGTTCATCGCCGGGACCGTCGGCCTGCCGGGTGAGCGCACCTTCTTCCTCCAGGCTGCCTCCGAGGGGGTCGTCACCTCGGTGACGCTGGAGAAGGAGCAGGTCGAGATGCTCGGAGAGCGGATGGACGAACTGCTCGACATGGTCCGGGCCAAGGGGGCCAGCACCGTGCCGATCCCCGTCGGCCCTCTCGAGGAGCTCATCGACAACGCCGGGCTGGCGATGCCGGTCGACGCCGAGTTCATCGTCGGCACGATGAGCCTGGGCTGGGACACCCAGGCCGGGCTGCTCATCGTCGAATGCTTCGAACTCACCCAGCAGGATGCCGAGTCCGGCACGAGCGGCGACCCGGATGACGACTCCCAGGAGCGCCGCTCACTCAAGGTGACGCTGACCGCCGGCCAGGCCCGCGAGTTCGCCCGCCGCGCTGATCAGGTCGTCAATGCCGGACGCTCGGACTGCCCCTTCTGCGCGCTGCCGCTCGACCCGGCTGGCCACATGTGCCCGCGCGCCAACGGAATCGCGCGCTAATGCCGGATATGACCACCCGCAGCGGGCACAGCGACTCCAGTCCCGACTGGCCGGAGATCTCCGTCCGCATCGACACTCCGACGCACCTGTCCGAGGCTGACGACACCGCCAGCATCGTCGAAGTGCTCGCCGCCGGCGAGGTCCACCAGCTCGGGCGCATCCCGCATGCGTCGAACGACACCCGGCTCATCACCGTATCAGCCGGTGACACGGTGCTGCGCGCAGTGTACAAGCCCGCCGCGGGGGAGCGGCCGCTGCACGACTTCCCGCACCAGTCCCTGGCCGGCCGGGAGGTCGCCTGCTTCGAACTCGGGCAGGCCATCGGCCTGCCGGTCGCCCCGCCGACGGTCATGCGCACCGACATGCCGGCCGGGCCGGGCTCGGTGCAGGCCTATGTCGAGACGCTCAGCCCCGGTGATGCGCTCGTCGACATCTTCGAACCCGACGAGGTGCCTGAGGGCTGGGCTGCGATCTTCGCGGCCATGTCCGAAGACGGAGAGGACCTCATCGTCGCCCACGCCCTGGCACCGGCGCTGCGGCAGATCGCGCTATTCGACCTCATCGTCAACAACGCCGACCGCAAGGCCTCGCACATCCTCAGCGGCCACTACCGCTTCGACGGCACCGCCCCCGGTGTGTTCGGCATCGACCACGGCCTGACCTTCCACGCCGAACCGAAGCTGCGCACGGTGCTGTGGGGCTTCTGCGGCGAACCGTTCACCCCAGCCGAAGCCCGGCTGCTGGCCGAGGTTGCTGAGAGCACCGAACTCCACCACCGCCTCGGGAACTGGCTCACCGATGCCGAGGCAGACGCCACCGCTGCACGTGCTGCCGGCCTGGTTGATCTCGGGGCGTTCCCGCTGCCACCGGCGACCCGGACGCCGATTCCGTGGCCTCCGCTGTGACCTGGGCACGCTGACGCCTCCCGTTCCCGCGGGCCGGGATTTCGGCCGTGTTGAGGTCGCTGATTACTCACTCGTATGCTGGGAGCGTGAAACCATGGCAATCTCCTGATGTTCCCAGGCTCTCCAGCTCCGGCCGCGGCCCCGACGTCTACTGCACTGCAGAGCAGGGACCCGTACAGGCGCCAGGCAAGGAGAAGGTCGCGCGACTCTACGTCTGCGGGATCACCCCCTACGACTCGACACACCTCGGTCACGCCGCCACCTATGTGGCCTTCGACGTGCTGCAGCGAGTGTGGCGCGATGCCGGTGTGGAGGTGTCCTACGTCCAGAACATCACCGACATCGACGACCCGCTGCTCGAGCGGGCCGACGCCACCGGCGTCGACTGGCGGGATCTGGCCGACGGTGAGATCGAGCGGTTCCGCGGCGACATGGAAGCGCTGCGCGTCATCGCCCCCGACCACTACATCGGCGCCGTCGAGAGCATCGACCTCGTCGTCTCAGCCGTGACCGAGCTGCTGCACAACGGCTACGCCTACCGGCTCGACAACGGCGACGTGTACTACCGTGTCAACGCCGCGATCAAACCGGCCTTTGGCTCGGAATCGCACTACGACCGCGAGACGATGATGCGGCTGTTCGGCGAACGCGGAGGAGACCCGGACACACCCGGCAAGGAGGACCCGCTCGATGCGCTGCTGTGGCGCGCCGAACGCGAAGGCGAACCGTCCTGGGACGGCGGCGAGCTCGGTCCCGGCCGACCCGGCTGGCACATCGAATGCGCGGCCATCGCCAATGAGTACCTCGGCTTCCCGCTCACCATCCAGGGCGGCGGCTCAGACCTCATCTTCCCGCACCACGAGATGTGCGCAGCCCATGCGACCGCGCTGACCGGTGAGCCGTTCGCGCAGGTGTTCATGCACACCGGCATGGTCGGCTACGAGGGCGAGAAGATGAGCAAGTCCCGCGGCAACCTCGTCTTCGTCTCCAAGCTGCGCGAATCCGGTGTCGACCCGATGGCCGTGCGGCTGACCCTGCTGGCCCACCACTACCGCTGCGACTGGAGCTACTCCGACGAGGTGCTCGAGCAGGCCCAGCAGCGCCTGGCCACGTGGCGCAAGGCCGCCGAACTCGGCTCGACGGTCAGCGCCGCTGACGTCATCGACGATGTGCGCCACGACCTCAGCGACGACCTCGACACGCCCTCAGCCCTGTCGACCCTCGACCGGTGGGCTGCCACGACGAGCAGCGAGGGCTCACGGGCCGACACCGAGGAGATCGTCGAGGCCATCGACGCGCTCCTTGGCATCAAGCTCTGAGGGCTTCTGCCTCGGAACTGACGACCGGCCCTGCACCTGATGGTGCCGGGCCGGTGCCGTCTCAGCTTCCGTCGCGGCGCCGGTGCTGCAGGTAGCGCTCGAACTCGCGGGCGATCGCCTCGCCCTTGGCTTCGGGCAGCTCGGAGGTCTCAGCGACCGATTCGAGGTGCTCGACGTGATCCTGCAGGTCGGGGTTGGCCTCGACGAACTCCTCGACACCGAACTCCCAGGCGCGGGCATCCTCGACGAGATCGTGCTGGGGGACGACGAACCCGGTCAGGTCCTCAAAAGCACCGAGCAGCGACAGGATCGCCTTCGGCGAGGTGGTGCCGGCGACATATCCGGGCACGGACACCGTCAGGGTGACCGCCGGGATGCGCTGCTCGGCGAGCATGACGGCGAAGATCTCCAGCAGGCCAGCGGTTCCTTCACCGTAGGCCGATTCGACGCCGTCGTAGGCGGAGACGATGTCGGACTGCTCGCTCGTGACCGCCACCGGCAGCGGCCGGCGGTGGGAGACCGCCGCGGCGGCACCGCTGATGAGCACCACCCGGTCGCCGGAACGCGCGCCGTCGAGCAGCACCTCGAAGGCATCAGCCCAGTAGAAGGTCGGTTCCGGTCCGATCATGACGATGACGTTGATCGGCGTGCCCGGCACCGTCCCGGTATAGGTCTCGATGCACGGCCATTCGACTTCAGCGCTCATACCGGAGCGGCGCAGCCGCGGGCGCACCAGCGTGTAGTCGTAGTAGCCATCGGTCAGCAGGTCCTCAGCCGGGCGCAGATCCCACGCCTCGACGAGGTGGTGCGCGGCGTCAACGGCGCTCTGACCTGCGTCATCCATACCTTCGACGGCGATGATCCGCAGCCAGCGATCGGAGGGAGGCAGAAAGTCCATGGGCACAGACTACGCTAGGAGGCATGCGACATTACTCGGCAGTCCTGTGGGACATGGACGGCACTCTCGTCGACACCGAACCGTACTGGATCACCGCCGAAACGGAGCTCATGCACGCCCACGGCCTCGACTGGGACGAGGAGAAGGGCATGCTCATGGTCGGCAACGAGCTGCTGACCTCTGCCCACATCCTCATCGCCCACGGCCTGACGCTGCCGGCTGAGGAGATCGTCGAACTGCTCCTCGACCGGGTCATCGAGCTCATCGGCGAGCATGTGCCGTTCCGGCCCGGAGCCCGTGAGCTGCTGGCAGACCTGCAGGCCAACAATGTGCCGTGCGCGCTGGTGACGATGTCGTATCGGCGGCTCGCCGAGGCCGTCGCCGCCGCCTGCCCGGAGGGTGCGTTCGCAGCCTTGGTCACCGGCGACGAGGTGCCGGCCGGCAAACCGGATCCGGCGCCGTATCTCATCGGCGCCGCACACCTCGGCGTGGCACCTGAGGCGTGTGTGGCGTTCGAGGACTCCGTCCCAGGACTCACGAGTGCCGAGTCCGCAGGCACCATCGCCTTCGGGGTGCCGCATCTGGTGCCGATTCCCGAACAGCCTGGCCGGCGCCTCGTGCCGACCCTGGAGGGGATGAGCGCCCAGTCGCTCGACGGTCTCATCGGCGAAGCCGTCCCGCACGGGCCCGGCGTCGCTGACGCCCAGCAGTCCGACGACGGCCACTGAGGCTGCAGGATCCTGCAGCCTGGCTCAGTCGGTGGTGCCTGAGAGCAGGTCGGCACCGGCGATCTCGGTGATCGCCGGAGCCTCTGGAGGTGTATTGCCCCATGCCGGGCACATCGGCTTGAACGAGCACCAGTTGCACAGCGGGGAACGCCGCGGACGCCAGCGCCCGGTCTGAGCGGCATCGGTGATCTCATTCCAGATGCCGCGAACTTCGAACTCGGTGCGCTCGATGTCACCCATCGTCGGCTGCATGTCGATCGAGCTGCGCGAACCGAGGTAGAGCAGCTTGAGGGTGTGCACAAGCTGGCCCTCTGCCAGGTAGTGCATGAGGGCATAGAAGCGCATCTGGAAATCAGCCTCACGGCCGTACTGCGGTTTGGGCTGCTTGCCGGTCTTGTAGTCGACGAGCCGCACCGCCCCGCCCGGGGCGGCATCGACGCGGTCGATGAACCCGCGTAGCACCGGACCGCCTTCGAGCGGCACCTGCACGAACTCCTCACGCCGATCCGGTTCGAGCATCTGCGGGATCTCCAACGCGAAGTACGACCGGCACAGCTCGGCTGACTCGTTGAGCAGCCGGCGGCGATCCTCCTCATCGGGGAAGAGCTCAGCGACGCGCCCGTCCTCGTCAGTCAGCCGGTTCAGCTCGATGGGAAGCAGCTCAATCGTCTTCTCCCACGTCCGTTCGGGAGCGACCGCGTCGAAGAGGCGTTCGAGCACCGCGTGGACGAGGGTGCCGCGGAAGGCGACCGGTGACAGCGGCTCGGGAATCTTGTCGACCGTGCGGAAGCGGAACTTCAGCGGGCACTGGACGAAGTCATTGGCCCGGGACGGAGAGAGCGCGACGAGTTTGGCCATACCCGAAACCCTACCGGCCACCGCTGACATCACTGACCGGTCTGTCCTCGGCATGGGCGCTCAAAGTCAGCAGGGCATCCCCTTTAGGATGGTGGACATGACTGAGGCGAGCACGAAGCCAAACCCCCCGGCCAAACGCACCGGGGCGTCGAACGGGCTCATCATCGGCCGGGTCTTCGGCGCTCCCGTCGTCCTCGCCTGGTCCTGGTTCATCGCCGCAGTCATCATCACGGTGCTCTTCGCCCCATGGGTCTCCAGCGTCCGGCCCGACCTCGGGATCCTCGCCTGGATCGTCGCATTCGCCTACGCGGTGTTCCTCTTCGCTTCCGTCTTCCTCCACGAACTCGCCCACGCCATCGCAGGAGCTGCTGTCGGGCAGAAGGTCGCTGCGATCGAGCTGAACATCTGGGGCGGCTTCACCCGGTTCGAACCCAAGATCGAAGAGGATCCGAAGCGAGCGGCCTCGACGAGCTTCATCATCTCCGTCGTCGGCCCGGTCATCAACCTCGTCCTCGCCGGTCTCGGCTGGCTGGCCATGGGCGCCTTCGAACAGTCATCGGTGGCGTGGCTGCTGCTCATCGCCGTCACGTTCGCCAATGCGGCACTGGGCATCATCAACCTGCTGCCGGGCATCCCGCTCGACGGCGGCTGGGCGATCCAGGCGCTCATCTGGCGCGGCACCAGCAGCCAGTACCTCGGCACCGTCATCGCCGCCTGGATCGGGCGGATCATCGCCACCGGATTCGTCTTCTGGGCTGTCGTCACCCCGCTGCTGCGCGGTGAGCGCCCCGACCTCATCACCGTGCTGTGGATGTCGGCGATCGCGTTCATGCTGTGGTTCTCCGCCAGCGACGCCGTCACCCAAGCCAAACGCGCCCGCCGCATGGAGACCTACGATCTGCGCTCCGTCATCCAGCCGGCGATCGCCGCCACCCACGATTCGACCATCGAGCAGACCCTCGGCTTCGCCGACTCGCTGGGCAAGGGCCCCTCAGTGATCATCGTCGTGCTCAACGAGCGCGGGCTGCCGTATGCGTTCCTCGATCGCCACGCCGCTTCGCAGGTGCCGATCGGGGCGCAGCGCACTGAGATGATCGCCGATTTCGCCCGGCCCTTCGGCGGGTGGATCGGCGTACCGGAAGACATCACGGCCCCGCACCTGCTCGAATCGCTGACCCACCGGCCGAAGGCCGCGTACTGCATGGTGATGCGCGGCTCGACCCTCACCGGTGTCATCGACTTACAGGAGTTCTTCGACGAACTCCTCGCCGACTGAGCTGCCAGCCACCGCGACGCCTGCGTTCACGCAGTGAGAGACCTGACCAGGCGGTCGGGCCAGGGACTAGAGTGGAGAGCATATGAATGCACAGCAGGCTTCCGGCGCGCCCGTGCGGCGCGGCCCCTTCCGGATCGGCGACAAGGTCCAGCTGACCGACCCGAAGGGTCGACTGCAGACGATCGTGCTGACTCCAGACGGCACCACCCACGCCCACACCGGCACGCTCGACCACGCCCAGCTCATCGGCCAGCCCGAGGGCGTCGTCGTGCGCAACTCCAGCGGCACCGCCTACCAGGCGCTGCGCCCGCTGCTGGAGGACTTCGTGCTGTCGATGCCGCGCGGAGCGGCCGTCATCTACCCGAAGGACGCCGCGCTCATCACCACGCTCGGCGACATCTTCCCCGGCGCAGTCGTCGTCGAAGCCGGTGTCGGCTCCGGTGCCCTGACCCTGTCGCTGCTGCGCGCGGTCGGCGACCAGGGCCGCGTCCACTCCTTCGAAATGCGTCCGGACTTCGCAGAGATCGCCGCCGGCAACATCGCTGACTTCTTCGGCGGGGAGCACCCGGCATGGTCGTGCACCACCGGCGATCTCGCCCAGGAGCTGCCGAAGGCCTTCGGACCCGGCGAAGTCGACCGGGTCGTCCTCGACATGCTCGCCCCATGGGAATGCCTGTCGGCCGTCACCGAGGCCCTCATTCCCGGGGGAGTGCTGACCATCTACGTCGCCACCGCCACCCAGCTCTCGCGCACCGCCGAGGCGATCCGCGCCACCCGCATGTACACCGAACCGCACGCGATGGAGTCGATGATCCGCGACTGGCACCTCGAAGGACTGGCGGTGCGCCCAGTCCACCGGATGATCGGCCACACCGGGTTCCTGCTCTTCGCCCGCCGGCTCGCTCCCGGCGTCGACCCGCTCAAGCGCAAGAAGCGCCCGCAGGGCTCCGAACCCAGTGCTGAGGACCGCGCCCACTGGGAAGGCGGAGAGTTCACCGACGAGACCATCGGCCACCGGTACGCAACCGGCAAGAAGATGCGCCGCCTCAAGCGCGAGGTCGGATCCCGGCAGAAGGCCGAGGACGCCGCCGAAGAGACGGCGGCAGCCGCCAACGACGACCCCACCGCGAAGGAGGACCAGTGAGCCCCACCACCCCGGATCCCACCGCGGATCTTGCCAAGCTGCGCAAGGACTCAGCCCAGCTGCGCCAGCAGCTGTTCAACGCCTCGAAGCGCAACGAGGCTCTGGCGAAGACACTGCGCCAGGCACGCGACGAACTCGCCCGGATCCGCACCGAAGCCGAGCGGATGTCCGATCCGCCGAACTCCTTCGGCACCGTCCTGGAAGTCGTCACCGACGCTGAAGGCGTCCCCGAACTCGACGTCCACGTCTCCGGGCGCCGGATGCGCGTGGCGATCTCGACAGAGCTCGACACCGCTGAGCTGCGCCCGGGCATCCAGGTGCGCCTGTCCGAAGGGCTCGTCGCGCTCGAAGCCTGTGACTACAACCGGGTCGGCGATGTCGTCACCGTCCGCGAGGTGATGAGCGATGACCGGATCCTCATCGGCACCCCCGGAGACGACGAGCAGGTCTACATTCTCTCAGCTGTGCTGCAGGAGGAGGGCGTGCGTCCCGGTGACGCCGTGCTCGTCGACACCCGCACCCGGTTCGCTTACGAGAAGATCGCCAAGCCCGAGGTGTCCTCGCTGCTGCTCGAGGCCGTCCCGGACATCTCGTACAACGACATCGGCGGTCTGGAAGCCCAGATCGACATGATCCAGGATGCTGTCGAAATGCCCTTCGAGCATCCGGAACTCTACACCGAGCACGGCCTCAAGCCGCCCAAGGGCATCCTGCTCTACGGTCCGCCCGGCTGCGGCAAGACGCTCATCGCCAAGGCCGTTGCCCACTCCCTGGCTCAGCGCCGCGGAGATGCGACGACGCGTTCGTACTTCCTCAACATCAAGGGCCCTGAGCTGCTCGACAAGTACGTCGGCGAGACCGAACGCCAGCTGCGGCTCATCTTCGCCCGGGCACGGGAGAAGGCGACAGCCGGTTCACCGGTCGTTGTGTTCTTCGATGAGATGGAGTCGCTGTTCCGCACTCGCGGCACCGGCAAGTCGTCCGATGTCGAGACGACGATCGTCCCGCAGCTGCTGGCCGAGATCGACGGTGTCGAGCAGCTAGAGAACGTCATCGTCATCGGTGCCTCGAACCGCGAGGACCTCATCGACCCAGCGATCCTGCGCCCAGGCCGGCTCGACGTCAAGATCCGCATCCAGCGCCCGGACCGCTCTGGTGCTGCCGAGATCTTTTCGAAGTACCTCGTGCCGGAGCTTCCGCTGCACGAGACGGTGCTCGACGCTGACGAGGGCTCACGCGTGCAGGCCGTCGAGGCGCTCATCTGGCGGTGTGTGGAGCGGATGTACGCCCACAGCGAGGAGAACGAGTTCGTCGAGGTCACCTACGCTGACGGCAGCACCGAAGTGCTGTACTACTCCGACTTCGCCTCCGGGGCGATGATCTCCAACATCGTCGACCGGGCGAAGAAGCATGCGATCAAGGCGCTGCTGGCCGACGGGCAGCGCGGCATCAGCTGGGAGCACCTTGAACAGGCGATCGTCGAGGAGTTCTCCGAACACGAGGACCTGCCCAACACCTCGAACCCGGACGAATGGTCCCGGATCTCCGGACGCAAGGGCGAGCGCGTCACCCACCTGCGGATGCTCGGCCAGCAGCGCTCACAGGCTGCTGAGGCCGATGCGCGAGCCGAACGCGACCGGCAGCTCGACGCCGAGGTGCGCGCCGCCCCGGGCACGGTGGGCGAACCGGAGACCGCGACCCCGGACCCGGACCTGCTGTGAGCCGGGGCTGCCGGTCAGCTCAGCGCGCCGAGCGTCCGGCTACGGCGGTGGCGATGACCCGCCAGCCAACGAGGGTGACGAGGTTGAGGCTGGCGGCCACGACGATGAACGGGCCCTCGGTGCCCTCGCCAGTCAGCGCCCGGATCACAAGACCGAGCAGCACGGTCGTCGCCCACAGGCCGGTGCCGGTGCGCAGCGGCGCGAGCGGGGCGGCCCAGACGGCGTTGAGCAGCCAGGCGATGACGAGCCCGGCGAGGAACGGCCAGGCGGTGCCAAGGATCTGCTCGGGCACCAGCGACTGGTGGTGCGTGTAGTGGCCGACGACCGTGAACAGCGCGACCAGGCACGCGTCGACGACGATGGCGATGAACAGGTGAGATGATTTCTTTGCAGCCACGCAACGATTCTACGTCCGCGCCGGCGGCAGACAGGAGGAGGACATGCTGAGTGTCACACGGGTCATGGGAGCGGAGACCGAGTTCGGGATCTCTCAGCCCGGTCGCCCGCACGCCAACCCGATGCGCGATTCCGCCCGCGTCATCGACGCCTACGCAGGTCCGCGGGGCCTGAAGTCCTCTCAGAGCTTCTGGGACTTCGACACCGAATCGCCGCTGGCTGACGCCCGCGGCTTCATCATGAACGAAGCCCAGGCCCACATCTCGCAGCTGACCCACCTGCCGCAGGCGCAGCCGGACGCCCAGTACCTGGCCAACGTGGTGCTGGAGAACGGCGCCCGCTACTACGTCGACCACGCCCACCCCGAGTACTCCTCACCGGAGACGCTGACCCCGCGCGATGTGGTGCTGTGGGACCGGGCCGGGGATGTCGTGGCGCTGCGCTCGGTCGAGGCGCTGGCCGGTGGCGAGGAGCCGGTCAATCTGTACAAGAACAACACCGACTCCAAGGGCGCAAGCTACGGCGCGCACGAGAACTACCTCGTCGACCGGAATGTCGACTTCGATGAGCTGGCCGCCTGCCTCATCCCGTTCTTCACCACCCGGCAGATCCTCTGCGGAGCCGGCCGGGTCGGGATCGGTGCCTCGGGGGAGGAGCCGGGCTATCAGATCTCCTCGCGGGCGGACTTCTTCGAAGCCGAGATCGGGCTCGAGACGACGCTGCGCCGGCCGATCGTCAACACCCGCGACGAACCGCACGCCGATCCGCTGCTCTACCGGCGCCTGCACGTCATCATCGGCGATGCGACCATGGCCGAGCCGGCCACCCTTGTGCGCTTCGGTTCGACCTCGCTCGTCCTCGGTCTCATCGAGTCTGGCCGGTGCCCGCGCATCGAACTCGCCGACCCGGTCGCAGCCCTGCAGCAGGTGTCCCATGACCTGAGCCTGTCCGCCCCGCTGGAGCTGGCCGACGGATCGCATATGACCGCCATTGAGATCCAGCGGCTGTACTGGCAGGCCGCCGCCGAGGCGGTGGGCGCCTCAGCAGATAAGGACACTGCCGAGGTGGTCGAGATGTGGGATAGATTCCTCACCGAGCTGGCCGAGGACCCGATGCGGCTTGCCGCCGAGATCGACTGGGTCGCCAAACTGCAGCTGCTGACCCGCTATCAGGAACGCGAATCGCTGCCGTGGAACCACCCGAAGCTCGCCCTCATCGACGTGCAGTACCACGACGTGCGCCCGGCCAAGGGCCTGTTCTACAAGCTCGAGGCAGCCGGGCGGATCCGGCGGTTCACCACCGATGAGCAGGTCGCCCACGCCGTGGAGAACCCGCCGGAGGACACGCGCGCCTACCTGCGCGGGCGGGTGGTCGAGAAGTTCACCGACTCCCTCATCTCCGCCAGCTGGGACTCCCTCGTCTTCACCACCGGCGGCGAACGGCTGGTCCGGGTGCCGATGAAGTACCCGCTCAAGGGCACCAAGGAGCTCGTCGGCGAGATCGTCGAGTCAGCCGGCAGCGTGGATGAGCTGTTGAAATCATTGGGCATCACTACACTTGAGGACAGCAGTCCCCGAGTCCACCGCGACAGGAATGAGGTGTGAGATGAGCGGCCAGGAGCAGATCCGCCACAATCGCAAGGACGGTGCCGAACCGCCGGAGGAGGCACCGGTCGCCCCGCAGGCGCAGACCCAGATCAGCACCGAGGCCGTCGACTCGATCCTCGACGACATCGACTCGGTGCTGGAGACGAACGCCGAGGAGTTCGTCCGCAACTTCGTGCAGAAGGGCGGCCAGTGAACACCGGCTTCGATCCCGCCTTCCTGTCAGCGACGACGAACTCGTTCACCGACTACGCCCGCACCGTCGCCCCCGATGTGCTGCCGCACATCTCACCTGAGCAGCTCGTCGCCGGCTCCGGTGAGCGGGCCGGTGTGCCAGACGGTACGACGATCATCGCGTTCAAGACCGCCCACGGTGTGCTCATGGCCGGTGATCGGCGGGCCACAGTCGGCAACCTCATCGCCAGCCACATCATCGAAAAGGTCCACGCCGCCGACTCCGCCTCGGTCATCGGCATCGCCGGCACCGCCGGCCTGGCGCTCGAGCTCATCCGCCTCTTCCAGCTCGAACTCGAGCACTACGAGAAGATCGAGGGCACCCCGCTGTCCCTGGAGGGCAAGGCCAACCGGCTGGCCTCGATGCTGCGCGCCGGACTCGGGCTTGCGATGCAGGGCCTGGCGGTCGTGCCCCTGTTTGCCGGCGTCGAACCCGGCCGGGACTCCGGACGGATCTTCAGCTTCGACGTCACCGGCGGCAAATACGAGGAAGTGAACTTCCACTCGATCGGCTCCGGTTCCGGGTTCGCCCGCGGTGCGCTCAAGAAGCTGTGGTCGCCTGGCCTGTCCGAGGCCGGGGGAGTGCGGGTCGCTGTCGAGGCGCTCATCGATGCCGCTGATGACGACTCGGCCACCGGCGGACCGGACTTCGTCCGCCAGGTCGCCCCGGTCGTGCGCGTCGTCGACGCCGACGGCGTGCGCCGGATCCCCGAATCCGAGGTGCTGCAGTACGCCACTGCGGTCGTCGCCTCCCGTGCAGAAGGAGACCGCCCATGAGCGCACCGTTCTATGTCTCTCCCGAACAGCTGATGAAGGACCGGGCGGAGTTCGCCCGCAAGGGCATCGCCCGCGGCCGCTCGGTCGTCGTGCTGCGCTACGACGACGGGATCCTGCTGCTGGCCGAGAACCCGTCGGCGACCCTGCACAAGATCGCCGAGATCTACGACCGGATCGCCTTCGCCGCTGTTGGGAAGTACAACGAGTTCGAGACGCTGCGGCAGGCAGGCGTGCGCTACGCCGATCTGCGCGGCTTCTCCTACGACCGCGCTGATGTCACCGCCCGGGGGCTGACGAACGCCTACGCCCAGACCCTGGCGAGTGTCTTCACCACCGAGTCGAAGCCCTTCGAGGTCGAGCTCGTTGTCGCCGAGATCGGCGAGCATCCCTCCAGCGACCGGCTCTTCCGCCTGTCCTATGACGGATCGGTCGCCGATGAGAACGAGCATGTCGCCATCGGCGGGCAGGCCGAGGAGATCGGCAAGCGGCTGTCCGGGCTGCGCACTGCCGGCAAACCGCTGGCCGAGGTGCTCGCCATCGGCCACACGGTGCTGGGCACCGGACGCGACGAGGACGTCGACCTCGACGATCTCGAAGCCGCCGTGCTCGAACGCTCCGCGTCCTCGCACCGCACGTTCCGCCGCCTGCAGCCTGATGATCTGCGCGCCCTGCTCGCAGCCCCGGCCACCGGCGAGGCGACCGGCAGCGAGGCAACCGGGAGCGGCGAGGCGACCACCGCCTCGGGCACGGACACCCAAACCCGGGAGGACGAGGGCCAGTGAAGCGGATCTTCGGACTCGAAACCGAGTACGGGCTGGCATACACGCAGGGGCAGTCCCGGCGGGTCGGGCCCGAGGAGATCGCCCGGTACCTGTTCCGCCCGGTCGTCGAATGGGGCCGGTCGTCGAACGTGTTCCTGCCCAACGGCGCGAGGCTGTACCTCGACGTCGGCTCGCACCCGGAATACGCGACGGCCGAATGCGACCGGCTGCCCGATCTGCTCGCCCAGGACGCCGCCGGCGACCAGATCATGGTCGAGCTGCTGGCACAGGCGCAGGAGGCGCTGGCTGCCGACGGGATCGACGGCCGCGCCCACCTAGTGAAGAACAACGTCGACTCCGCAGGCAACTCCTACGGCAGCCACGAGAACTTCCTCATCCGCCGCTCGATGGACTTCTCCCATCTCACCAGCGTGCTGCTGCCCTTCCTCGTCACCCGCCAGCTGCTCGTCGGCGCCGGAGCGATCATCCCGGCGAAGGTGACGACCGAGCTCAAGCCAGCCGATTCGAACCGCGCGAACCCCCACGCCCCGGCCCGCACCCCGCAGCTGAACCCCGGACAGCTGCAGTTCGGGCTCTCCGCCCGCTCCGACGTCATGTGGGAGGGCGTGTCATCGGCTACGACGCGGTCGCGGCCGATCATCAACGCCCGTGACGAACCCCATGCCGATGCCGAGAAGTACCGGCGCCTGCACGTCATCGTCGGCGACTCGTCGATGTCGCAGACGACGACCGAGCTCAAGGTTGGCTCCGCGGCCCTCGTCCTCGACCTCATCGAGACCGGGGTGCCGATCGAGGACCTGAGCCTGCGCAATCCGATCCGCGACATCCGCCGGGTGGCCCGCGACCTGACCGGCCGCACCGAACTCGAACTCGCCTCAGGGCAGACGATGACGACCCTGGAGCTGCTCGGCATCTACCTGCGCCGGGCACAGAAGCTCGTCGCCAAGGGCGACCACAGCCTCGGCGACGATGCGACCGCCGAGCGTGTCATCGACCGGTGGCAGCGCATGCTCACCGCCGTGGACACCGGTGACTTCGCACCCGTGGCAGGCGAGATCGACTGGGTCATCAAGCGCCAGCTCTTCGACCGTTACGTCGCCCGCGGGGACATCGAACTGTCTGATCCGCGCATCGCCCGGCTCGACTTCGCCTACCACGACCTGACCCCGCAGACCTCGATCTTCAAGCAGTTCGAGGACAAGGGCGCAGCCGCCCGCGCCGTCACTCCTGAAGCCGTCGAGCAGGCACGCCACCATCCACCGGCGACCACGCGGGCGCACCTGCGCGGCCGGTTCGTCTCCGGAGCCCAGGGTGCGGGCAAGGACTACACGGTCGACTGGGTGCACCTGCGGCTCAACGACCAGCTGCAGCGGGCGATCGTGCTCAAGGACCCGTTCTCCGCTGAGCACGAACAGGCCGAGAAGCTCATCGCCGGACTCGACGGCCAGCCTGCCTCGTTCGACGTCTGACCGCCCCTGCCGGTCATCAGAGAGCATCAAGCCTGTGTGGGTGTGACGCACAGTGCCATGCCAGTAAGATTCTGTACGTTTGTGGAGATCACTCCGACCTGAGAGGAATGCCCGTGCGAAGAACCCTCATCGGCGCGCTTGCCGTTTCAGCGCTGCTGCTCACCGGCTGCGGTGCCGACGACAGCGCCGAAGGCAATCCGGCTGAGAACCCGACCGTCGACGCGTCGAATGCGAAGTCCACCTCGCTTGACGACGTCGAGGTCACCGGCGAACCCGACCAGAAGCCGGAGGTCTCCTTCGAGGCCCCGCTGGTCATCGAGAAGCCGGAGAGCACCGTCGTCTCCGAAGGCGACGGGCCCAAGGTCGAAGAGGGCCAGCAGGTGACAGCGAACATGACGCTCGTGTCGGGCAACTCCGGTGAGATCGTCGAATCCGGCTACGACACCAAGCAGCCCTCCGGCTTCCCCGTTGACAAGGCCCAGATCAACGAAGCGCTCTACGACGCCGTCATCGACGTGCCGGTCGGATCTCGGGTGCTCATGAGCCTCAACGGGGCAGCGAAGTCCGGCGATGATCCGGAGACGCTCGTCTACGTCATCGACATCGTCAACGCCGAGAAGCTGCCCGAGCCGCTGGAGAAGGCCGAGGGCACCGAGAAGGAGCTGCCGGCTGGCCTGCCGAAGGTCACCCGCGACGACACCGGCAAGCCCAGTGTCGAAGCCCCTGAGGGCGACGCGCCCAAGGAGCTCGTCGTCGAGCCGACGATCGAAGGCGACGGACCGGTCGTCGAAGAGGGCCAGACCGTCCAGGCCCATTACTCAGGCTGGCTGTACGACGATGTGACGAAGACCTTCGACTCCAGCTGGGACCGCGGCGAGCCGTTCTCCTTCAACGTCGGTGCCGGTGAGGTCATCAAGGGCTGGGACGAGGCCGTGGCCGGCCAGAAGGTCGGCTCGCAGCTGCTCGTCATCGTGCCCCCGGACAAGGGCTACGGCGAGCAGGGCTCGCCGCCGAGCATCCCCGGCAACGCCACGCTCATCTTCGTCGTCGACATCCTGTCCGCCACCGGCGGCAAGTGATCCGAGAACTGCAACCGATCTACGAGAAGAGGAATCATGGCCAAGACGAAACCCGAAGTCGACTTCCCCGGTGAGAACCCGCCGAGTCAGCTCGAGATCATCGACGACATCGTCGGTGAGGGCCCCGAGGCGAAGGCCGGCGATACCGTGTCCGTCCACTACGTCGGGGTGGCCCATTCCACCGGCGAGCAGTTCGACGCCTCCTGGGACCGCGGCCAGCCGCTGCAGTTCAAGCTCGGCGTCGGCATGGTCATCCGGGGCTGGGACGAAGGCGTGCAGGGCATGAAGGTCGGCGGACGCCGCACCCTGCGCATCCCGCCGCACATGGCCTACGGCCCCTCGGGGGTCCCCGGGGCGATCGCACCGAACGAGAGCCTCATCTTCGTGTGCGACCTCGAAGGCGTCAGCTGAACCGCTGAACCAGCCTCAGCGG
>NZ_JALXPM010000014.1:0-54879 GCF_025147615.1 Brevibacterium luteolum
CTGATGGTACTGCACTCGACAGGGTGTGGGAGAGTAAGTCACCGCCGCAATTATCTTTAACCGAAGAGCCCTGACCACGGCGGTCAGGGCTCTTCGTCATTCACAGCATGGTCTGCTGACCATGCAACACATCGACTCGTCGACCGGAGCCCGGTTCTATCGATCACCGGGTGCGCATACTCTTAGGGCATGGATCGAATTACGTTTCTCACCGGCGCCGGGATCTCGACTGGCGCCGGCATCCCGGACTTCCGCGGACCGGAGGGGATCTGGACGAAGGATCCGGAAGCCGAGCTCACCTCGACCCTATCGCACTACCTCGGCAGCGCCTCCATCCGGCAGAAGGCATGGCAGTACCGTTCGCAATCGCGCTTCTGGGAAGCCGCACCGACGAAGGCCCACACCGCGATCGCCGACTTCGAAAAGCGCACCGGCCGAGTGCGCGGCATCATCACCCAGAACGTCGACGGACTGCACCAGATGGCCGGCAGCTCTCCTGAGCTCGTCCACGAAGTCCACGGCAATGTTCGCACCTGGCGGTGTGAGGACTGCCAGGTAACCGGGCCGATGCAGGAGATGATCGACCGGGTGCGTGCCGGAGAGATCGAACCGCGCTGCCCCGACTGCAGTGGGATCATCCGAGCCACGACGATCCTGTTCGGCGAAATGCTCGATGGAGACGTCCTCGATGCAGCCATCGACGCCGCCGAGGACTGCGAGGTCATCATCGCCGTCGGCACCAGCCTCAACGTCACCCCAGTGGCATCACTGTTCCCACTGGCCATCGAGAACGGCGCTGTCGGCTACATCGTCAATGCCGAGCCGACACCCTTCGACGCCTGGGCCGATGACGTCCTCGACGGAGACATCGAAGACGTCCTCCCGCCCCTGTTGTCCAAGCTCAGCTGAACCGACAGCTCAGTGCTCAGAAACTCCTGGAGCGGTGGGCAGCTGCAGGAATTCAGCGACCACCTCGGCGCCGGTCACTGTGACCTCCTCGTCGGGGCGGACGAGTCGATCCGGGGTCAGCAGCATGTTGTACTCACGCCCGACATGGGAGCCGCTGGCCGAGACGTCGATGACTGAGCCGTTATCGACATAGCCGACCTTTTCCGAGACCCGCCGGCTCGAGTTGTTCCCTTCGAAGTAGGACGTCGCAAGTTCGCAGGCGCCGAAATGATCGAAGCAGGTGACAGCAAGCGCCTGACGCATCCGGGTGCCGATGCCACGACCCTGATGCGTCTTACTCAGCCAGGATCCTGTGCCCACGGTGCGGCGCTTGGCGAAGGCACGAGCGCCAGCGCTTTGCACGCCGACAGCTTCGCCGTCGACGCGCACTGTGAGCTCAAGTGTCCATTCGTCGGGGTTCGTCGCAGCGCGGGTGCGCCAGTGGTAGGTCGCCAGGTTCCGGGCGACCTCGGCTGCAGTTCCCTGATCCCAATCAACAATGAATGCGCCGGGATGTGTCTGCACGCCTCCGGTGGCAAGGGCTGCCAATTCGGGCAGATCGGAATCGCGTACGGGGGAGAGGGTCATGTTCCCGCACGCGATCGTCAGTGCGTACGGCGGCCAGATCTCTTCAAGGGACATCACATCGGTGTGCTGCATGAGGTGAAGCCTAGCTGTACTTCCTCGGGAGGTTGTGATCGGGATTTGAGGTGAAAGAAGACCTCCGATATCGAAGTGGGTAACCACACTCACTCGAACCGGAGGTCTTCCATGACTCACCGTAATGCACCGATGACCGTCGAGGGTAGGCGCCGGATGGTCGCCCTGGTTGTTGAGGCCGGCTGGTCCCAGCGCCGCGTGGCCGAACGGTTCCAGGTCTCCCCGGCCACCGTGTCCCGCTGGGTGCGCCGCCACCGATCCGGGGCCGGGCTGCAGGATCGCTCCAGCCGTCCGCACCGCAGCCCGCACCGGCTGGCGCAGCGCACCGAACGGCGGATCATCGCCATGCGGTTCACCAAGCGGTGGGGTCCGCACCGCATCGGCTACCACCTGGGCATCCCGCGGTCGACGGTGGGACGGGTGCTGGCCCGCTACCGGATGCCGAAGCTGGAGTGCATCGATCAGGCCACCGGGCTGCCGGTGCGGCGACCACAACCGCACCGCTACGAGGTCGATGCTCCCGGGCAGCTGGTCCACGTCGACGTCAAGAAGCTGGGCCGGATCCCCGACGGCGGCGGCTGGCGGGCTCACGGCCGCGGTTCAGTCCAGGACCTGCGGGCGCAGTCGGCCCGCACCAAGGCGGCCCGCGCGAAGGCGTCCCCATCACGCGGGTATCGGTACCTGCACCACGCCGTCGATGACCACTCCCGGCTGGTGTACTCCGAGATCCTCGACGACGAGAAGAAACACACCGCCGCCGGCTTCTGGAACCGGGCGAACGCCTTCTTCGACACCATCGGCGTCACCGTGGAGGCGGTGATGACCGACAACGGGTCCTGCTACCGGTCCGGCGACTTCAGACAAGCTCTCGGCCCAGACATCAAGCATAAGCGCACCAGACCTCGCCGGCCGCAGACGAACGGGAAAGCCGAGCGGTTCAACCGGACCCTGATGGTCGAATGGGCCTACGCCAGGCCCTACTCCAGTGAAGCCGAGCGGGAAGCCGCCTACGAGACGTTCCTCCACGACTACAATCAGCATCGAGCCCACACCGCTATCGGAGGCCTCACCCCAGCCGACCGCGTTCACAACCTCACGGGGAACTACACCTAGCAACGGGACAGACGAATCGGGTCCGCATCGACGTGATGCGGACCCGATATCGGTGCCAGAGATCAGCTGCTGCGGCGGCGCGCCATCCACACAGCGGCACCACCGGCTGCTGCCAGCAGGGCTCCGAGGCCAGCCAGCGCGCCGATCTGGGCAGCGGTGCGCGGCAGTCTGCCCTTGTCGTCATCACCGGGCTCATCGCTGGGCTTCGGCGAGGGTTCGGCCGACGGGCTGTCGGTCGGCTGCTGGGTCGACTCACCGGTCGGTTCCGTGGTGGGCTCGCCGGTCGGGTCGGTGGTCGGCGTGTCCGTCGGTTCACCCGTTGGATCATCCGTGGGCTCACCAGTCGGGTCGTCTGTCGGATCGGCCGTCGGCTCCTCGGTCGGGTCGTCTCCGACGAGGCTGGAGTCGACGGCGTAGAACGTCGTTGACCCGGTCACCTCATTGCCGACGATGAGCATGCCGGCATTGCCGGCCTCACCGGCGGTTGCAGCGCCATCGGCCTTGAGATCTGCCGAGGGGACGAAGACGATGCTCTCCGGACCGGAGTCCCCTGCCTCGGCGACTTTGTCCTCAGGCTGGACGGCGAAGTTGCGGTTGTTGACGTAGGTGACGTACTCGGACTTCGCCGGATCGGTGATGTCGTAGACGAAGATCCCGCCGATGCGCTCCATGCCGATGAAC
The DNA here is from genome assembly GCF_025147615.1 of Brevibacterium luteolum. NCBI lineage: Bacteria > Bacillati > Actinomycetota > Actinomycetes > Micrococcales > Brevibacteriaceae > Brevibacterium > Brevibacterium luteolum. The sequence goes on from NZ_JALXPM010000014.1 coordinate 3,403, forward strand.
GCATAGGTCTTCTCACCGATTTGGCCGACCTCGATCGCCTCGGGCTCAGGGCCCTTGTCATCGGAGCGGTTGTCGAAGTTCGACTCGGAGTTGTTCGAGTTGAAGTTCTTCGGCAGCACCTCTGCGGTGATGCGCTCGAAATCATCAGCAGAGTCGAAGACCTGCTTGCCGTCGGTGTCGAAGATCGAGAACGAGCGACCGCCGACTCCGTAGATCGTCTCGTAGCAGCTGCCGTCTTCATTCAGCCCATCGGCCTTGGTGATCGTCAGGCGGCCGAGGTTCTCCTCCTTCTGCAGGTCCTCGATCGTCATCGGAGAGCCATCCGGGTTCGTCACGCCCTCGACGACCGATTCGCAGATCGGAGCCAGGCCCTTCTTCTCACTGCCGAGATCCTTGACCCGGATCTCCTCGGAGTAACCGTCCCAGTCGCGGGTGTCGCCCTCATTGGCCGTCAGCAGGTAGTCGCGTCCGCCGATCTCGATCGAACGGATCGTATCCGGCTGCAAGAACGACTGCACCGGCCAGTTCGCCCGGTTGATCTTGTCATCCTTGTTCGACACATCGAAGGGCACCTCGGACACATCCTGGGTGCCCAGCGGCATGAGTTTCTCCGTCGTCGCCGAGGCGAGGTCGACCACTGCGATCGCATTGGCCTCCTGCAGGGTGACATACGCCTTGCCACCGATGACGGTGCTGTACTCGGGTTCGAGGTTCTCCGACACCGGGTGCTTCGGGGTGCCGGTGCCGGCATCCTCACGGCCGCCGAAGACGCGCACGCCCTCAGGCAGGGCGTCACCTTCGAAGGCCCGGAAGTCTGCAGTCTTGACATCCTCCTGGCCTGGAGCCTGGACCGCTTCGGGCAGGGCCACGACGCTGACGGTGCCCTCCGGATCGACCGAATAGTCCTCAGCCGGCTCACCCTCATTGGCGATGACCGCGTGCGTGCCCTCGTCATCGAAGACAACCGAATCCGGCAGTGCACCAGCGCGCACCGCACCCAGCGGCTTCGGCTCATCACCGGACAGATCGAAAAACCCGACCCAGCCGTCGTCGGTCTTCGTCGGCGCCTCGAGCGCAACGGCAGCCAGGCCGTCAGCACGCACCGCCACCGAGTTCGCCACCGCACCGGCTGGCACCGAGGCCCCGTCAGCAGAGCTCATGCCCGCTGTCTTCAGCTCGGTGACTGCGGTCGGCTTCTCCGGGTCGGAGGAGTCGAGGACCTGCACGGTGCCGGCTTCGGCGTTGACGACGAGCGTCTGCTGCTTGGCCGCGTAGTGGGCGACGATCTCCGCGGCCCCGGCGTCGAAGATGTCAGCGCGGTGCGATCCGAGCACCGAGAGCTCCACCTCGGCTCCGGGAGCCGAATGCGAGGTGAAGTAGTCGGGGTTGGCGGCCGTGGCAGGCATGAGGCCGACGGGAGCCAGGGCGGTGAGGCTGACGACGCTGAGCGCGGTCAGCCCCGAGATGAAGCGAGGCATGCAGGTTCTCCAGTTGAGAGCAGATGGGCAGATACCGACACTAGAAGCCCAGGTGGGCGCTGAATTGAGAGGAAGATGACGCGGGCGTGAATTCTTTCCCGGCCGCACCGGGGCGATAGACTGGGCGGGCATCTCACCGACAGCCACATAGGGAGCACAGTGTCGAAGTCTGACGACGAATCACAGGACCGCCCGCGCCGCGACGACGGCGGGCATCAGCGTCCCCGCGGCGGCGGCAAGCACCATCAGAAGCCCCGCTCGCAACGTGATGATCGTGGCTTCGGCAACCGCGGCCGAGGTGGCAAGGACTTCCGGCGCGACGAGCGGCGTGATGATCGTCCTCGCGATGACCGCAGGCGCGATGGCCGCCGTGGTGGTGACGGCTTCCGCCGCGATGACCGGGGCCGAGGTGGCGAAGGGTTCCGCCGGGACGATCGGCGCCGCGATGATCGTCGTGGTGGCGAAGGATTCCGACGTGACGATCGCCGACGTGATGATCGCAGCGACGATCGCCGAGGCGGTGGCAAGGACTTCCGCCGGGACGATCGGCGTCGCGACGACCGTCGTGGTGGCGAAGGATTCCGACGTGACGATCGCCGACGTGACGATCGCCGCGGAGGCAACGACTTCCGGCGCGATGATCGCCGTGGTGGCAAAGACTTCCGCAGGGACGACCGGCGTGGCGGCAAGGACTTCCGCAGGGATGACAAGCGCCGCGACGACCGCAAGCGCGATGATCGGGAGCGGGGCGGCACCCGCCGCGAACGCCGGCACGAGCCGGCCATCCCCGAGGGCATCACCGGCAAGGAGCTGCACTCCGAGGCCCGCCGGCAGCTGCGCCCGCTGGAGAAGACCAACGCCGAGGTCGTCGCCAAGCACCTCGTTGCCGCAGGCCAGCTCGTCGACGTCGCACCCGAGCTCGCCTACGAACACGCACAGGCTGCCCTCGGCCGTGCCGCCCGCATCGGCGCCGTCCGCGAAGCCGTCGGGATCGTGGCCTACCAAATGGAGAACTACGGTGAGGCGCTGCGCGAACTGCGCACCCACCGCCGCATCACCGGCTCGAACGACAACGCCGCACTCATGGCCGACTGCGAACGCGGCCGCGGCAACCCGGCGAAGGCCATCGAAGTCGCCGAGGAGTTCGAGGCAGCCGATCTCGACCCGTCGGTGCGCATCGAGCTGCTCATCGTCAAGGCCGGGGCCCACAGCGACCTCGGCGACAATGAGAAAGCCAAGACCGTGCTCAGCAGCGCCGGCTTCACCGGCCACCCGGCTGGAGCGACCGTGAGGCTGCTGTCGGCATACGCGGATCTGCTGCGCATCGACGGTGAGATCGAACTGGCTGACAAGTACGAGCAGCTGGCCCGCCGGACAGCGAAGATGAAGAACGTCATGTACGGCGACGAGGAGCCCGACCCCAACGCCGACGTCGAGATCATGACGATCGACGAGCTGCCCGACGAGGAAACCGACAGCGAAGACACCGGCGACAGCGCAGACGAAACCGCTGTCGAGCCCGCAGCAGACGCTGAGACAGCAGACGACTCCGCTGGTGAAGAACCGGCCGCGGCGCCTGCCGCTGACGAAGCAGCCGACACGCCACCGGAAGAGCCCGCTGACACCGAGCAGCCGGACGAGCCGGCGGCTGACGATGCACGTGAGACATCTGCAGAGCCAGCCGACGCCTCGGGCGCGGACTCCGCTGCCGAGAAGGCCGACGAACCGGCCCCCGAGCCGGCTGCGCCGATGTCGTTCGAAGACGAGATCGAAGCCGAACTCGAGGAGATCCTCGTCGAGGCCGGCATCGAACCCGACGCCGGCACCCAGGCATCCGATGAAGAGGAGCCGCCGCAGGAGGAGACCCTTTTCTGAGGCCGTGAGCACCAGCCGTCTGCAACACCAGGAGGCACCCGAATGAACCCAGGCGCACCCACGACCACCGATGAGCCGCTGCTGGCAGCCGCCGCCCACCTCGGCGACGTCGATGGCGTCCTGTTCGATCTCGACGGGGTCATCTACGCCGGTCCCGAGGTGGTGCCCGGGGCGCATGAGACGCTCACCCGGCTGGCCGAAGCGGGGATTGCATACGGGTTCGTGACGAACAACGGCTCGCGCAGCGCAGCCGACATCGCCGCCCAGATCCGCTCCTACGGCCTGCCGGCCGAAGCCGACCAGGTGACGACCTCCGCGCAGGTCGCTGCCCGGGCGCTGGCCGCCGAGTTCCCGGCTGCGGCCCCGATCCTGGCGATCGGCTCACCGGCACTGGCCGACTGCCTGCGCGACAGCGGCCTGAACCCGATCGCCGCTGACTCGGCTGAGACCCCGGTGGCCGTTGTGCAGGGCTTCCACCGCGAACTCAACTGGTACGACCTCGCCGCCGCTTGCGAGGCGATCCGCGCCGGTGCCGCCTACTGGGCGACCAACCGCGACATCAGCATGCCCACCGACCGCGGCCCGATGCCGGGCAACGGCTCCTTCGTGCGCATCGTCGAGACCATCACCGAGGTCACCCCGACCGTGACCGGCAAGCCCTCAGCCCTCATGATCTCCTCGGCCGCTGCCGCGATCGGGGTTCGCCGGCCGCTCATGATCGGCGACCGGCTCGACACCGACATCGCTGGCGGCAAGGCAGCCGGCTACCCGACAGCACTCGTGCTCACCGGCATCCACCAGGTCGACGACGTCGAGGCAGCCGAGTCCGGCTCCCGGCCCGACCTCATCCTGACCCGCCTGCCCGAGCTCTTCCTCCCGGCCGCCGACTCCCAGGAGAACCCATGAGTCAGCCCACCGCCTCGGGCCCGGCCGCCAGCCCCGCCGCAGCCGCCGGTGCCTTAGAGACCGCCAGCTGGCAGGAAGCCGTCGACGCCATCGACCAGGCGGATGACGCCACCGCCCTCGACCAGGCCGGGTGCCTGCTCGAGGAGATGGAACGCGGCCTGTCCTCCCTATGAGCCAGCCGCTGCAGCGCATCGACGCGGCCCTTGTCACCCGCGGGCTGGCTGCCAGCCGCAACCGGGCGGCCCGGCAGATCGCGGCCGGCCATGTGCTCGTCAACGGCCAGCCTGCGCAGAAGCCCTCCCAGAAGGTCAGTGCTGCCGACGTCATCGAGATCTCCGGTGAGGACCCGTGGGTCGCCCGCAGCGCCCACAAACTGCTCGGTGCACTGCGCGACTTCGGCCTCGAAGACTTGCCTGATGGTGCCGTGTGCCTCGATGCCGGTGCCTCGACCGGCGGATTCACTCAGGTGCTGCTCTCCGCCGGCGCCGCACACGTCTACGCCGTCGACGTCGGACACGACCAGCTGGCTGACCAGCTGCGGGACGATGACCGCGTGACGAACATGGAGGGCACCAACCTCAGGCACCTGACCCGCGACCAGCTGTCCGGTCTGCCGGCAGACTCACAGGGTGTCGACCTCATCGTCGCCGATGTGTCCTTCATCTCCCTGACCCTGCTCATCGAACCGCTGTTGGCCGTCACCCGGCCCGGCGGAACCTTGCTGCTCATGGTCAAACCCCAGTTCGAACGCGGCCGCCACGCCGTGAACAAACATGGAGTCGTCACCGACCCAGCCGAACGCCAGGCCGCCATCGACACCGTCGCTGAGGCCGCCACAGCCGCCGGAGCCTGCGTCCACGGGTGGGTCGAGACCCAGCTGCCCGGCCCCAGCGGCAACCGCGAGTTCTTCATCCACATCACCCAAGCAGATTCCCAGGCTTGTACAGTTGACTGAGATCAGCGCGCCAGCCAGCAGCCGTCCAGGTCCCGGCGCACGTGCGGAGAAAGTCGAGACGACGAGGAAGGGGAGATACGTGGATCGCAGCATCGTCGTCGTACTTCACCCGCAGCGAGCCGACTCGCGCGAAGCAGCCCTGAGTGTGTGCCAGACGCTGCACTCCGATGGGATCCTGCCGGTCATGCTCGCCTCCGACTACGAGATGCTCCTCAGCCACATCGGCAGCCTCGTCACCCCCGTGAGGGTCTGCGACGACGACGCCATCGACACCCTCGAACGCGACTGCGAACTCGTCATGGTCTTAGGCGGCGACGGCACGATCCTGCGTGCGGCCGAGAAGTTCCGCCACCTCACCGTCCCGCTGCTCGGCGTCAATCTCGGACACGTCGGATTCCTGGCCGAAAGCGAACGCGAGAACCTCGACGTCGCCGTCCACCGGGCCGTCAGCCGCGATTACGACGTCGACGAGCGCATGGCCCTCGACGTGCGCGTCATCGCCGACGGCCGGGTCATCCACCGCACCTGGGCCTTGAACGAAGTGACGATCGAGAAGAGCGAAGACACCCGCATGATCGACGTGATCTTAGGCGTCGACTCCCGACCGGTGTCCTCCTTCGGCTGCGACGGCGTCATCCTCGCCACCCCGACCGGCTCGACCGCCTACGCCTTCTCCGCCGGCGGTCCGATCGTATGGCCGGATGTCGAAGCGCTGCTCATGCTGCCGATCTCCGCCCACGCCCTGTTCACCAAACCGCTCGTCGTCAGCCCCGACTCCCACCTCGGCGTCGAATTCCGGCCCTCCCAGCCGGGCATGCACGCCGGCCTGTGGTGCGACGGCCGCCACGAGATCGAACTGCCCGCAGGCGCCCGCATCGAAGCCCGCCGCTCGAAGACCCCGGTCGCGCTCGCCCGCCTGTCGGCCCGCCGGTTCGCCGACCGGCTGGTCGCGAAGTTCCAGCTGCCGGTCACCGGATGGCGCGGCCCCAGCCACACCGCTGACACGAACGCCGTGCCGGTCGTCAGCACCGAGGAGCAGCAGCGAGGAGATCGATGATCTCGAGTCTGCGCATCGAGAACCTCGGCGTCATCTCAGCAGCCGACATCGACCTCGGCGCCGGCCTGACCGTCGTGACCGGTGAGACCGGCGCCGGCAAGACGATGTTCGTCACCGCCCTCGACATGCTCACCGGCGCGCGTGCCGAACCCCGCGTCGTGCGGGCCGGGGCCGAGAAGGCGATCGTCGAAGGGATCTTCGACCTACGCGACCAGCCGGCCGAGGCGCGCGAGCAGCTCACCGACCGCATCGACGAAGCCGGGGGAGAAGCCGACGAAGAGGCCATCCTCACCCGCAGCATCCCCGCCGACGGACGCGCCCGGGCGACAGCCGGCGGACGCACCGTACCGCTGGCCGTCCTCAAGGACGTCGGCGACGCGCTCGTCTCCATGCACGGCCAGTCCGAGCAGATCACCCTGCGCTCAGCTGCCAAACAGCGCGCACTGCTCGACCGATACGGCGGCACCGCGATCGCCGATGCGCTCACCAGCTACCAGCAGGCCTTCAAACGCTGGCAGGAGCTCGAAGCCGAAGCCGCCCGCCTGCGTGAGACCGCCTCCGAACGCGCCGCCCGCATCGCCTATCTGACCGAGAGCCTCGAGACCATCGACGCGGTCCGCCCGGTCGAAGGCGAGGACGAGGAGCTCAAAGCCCTCGCCGCCCGGCTCGGCGCCGCCGAAGACCTCAAGCAGGCCGTCGGCACCGCCCATGACGCACTCGCCGGCAGCGACTGGCAGGAGACCCACAACGCCCTCGACGCCGTCGAGCAGGCGATCGCCGACGTCACCCGCGCTGCGCGCACCGACGCCAGCTTGGAGGCCCACGTCGAGGCGCTGACCGATGTGCGCATCCGGCTGACCGACACCGCCACCGAGCTCTCGGCCTACGTCGCCTCCTTCACCGACCTCGAAGGCCAGTCCCTGGAGGACACCGAGGCCCGCCGGGCGGCGCTCGGGTCGCTGTCGGCTTTCGGCGCCGACGTCACCGAGGTGCTCGCCTTCGAGACCCAGGCCGGGGCTGAGCTGCTGGAGCTGCAGAACGCTGAGAGCTCCTCGGCCGGGATGGATGATGCGGTGGCAGCCGCCGCCGAGGCGGTCGCTGAGACCGGAGCCCGGCTGCGTGAGCTGCGCGAGCAGGCGGCAGAGGAGTTCGCGACCGCTGTCTCCGCTGAGCTGTCGGCCCTGTCGATGCCGCGGGCGAGGATCGTCTTCGACATCGACGAGGCTGCCCCGCACAGCCTCGGCACCGATGCGGTGGCGATGCTCTTCAGCGCCCACGACGCAGCCGCCCCCGGGGAGATCGGCAAGCTCGCCTCCGGCGGTGAGCTCTCGCGTGTCATGCTCGCCATCGAAGTCGTCAAAGCCGCCAAGGACACCTTCCCGACCTTCGTCTTCGACGAGGTCGACGCCGGCGTCGGCGGCAAAGCCGCCATCGAGATCGGCCGCCGGCTCGCCCGCCTGGCCGCCCACTCCCAGGTCATCGTCGTCACCCACCTCGCGCAGGTCGCCGCGTGGGCCGATACGCACATCACCGTCGTCAAAGACGACCAGTCCGGCGGGGCCGTCTCCGGGGTCACCGCCCTCGACCGCGCCGGACGCGAAGAGGAGCTGGCCCGGATGCTCGGCGGGATGGCCGACTCCGGCTCGGCACGCGCGCACGCCGTCGAACTCATGGACACCGCAGCCGAGGCGAAAGCACAGTTCTGACATGCCGCATGCGACAATGGCGGCACCATGAAGATCCGCAAGAGCCGCGAGACCATCGAGACCGATCTGACGATCGGTCCCGCCGTGACGCGCGTCGACCGCCGCACGAAGGATCTCACCAAACGACTCCAGCCCGGTGAGATCGCCGTCATCTGCCACTCCGACATCGACCGCGTCTCCGCTGAGGCCCTCGTCGAATGCCGCCCGGCAGCCGTGGTCAACACCGTCAAGTCGATCTCGGGACGCTATCCCAACCTCGGGCCCGGGATCATCGTCGACGCCGGCATCCCGCTCATCGACGAAGCCGGCGAAGAGCTCATGGACTCCATCACCGAAGGCGAGGAACTGCAGCTGCGCGACGGGGTCCTCGAACGCGACGGCACACCCCTGGGCGACGGGCGGGTGCACACCCGTCTGAGCATCGAAAAGCAGATGAAGGACGCCGAGTCCGGGATGAACAAGGTGCTCGTCGACTTCGTCGAGAACACCATCGAGTACATCCGCAAGGACTCCGACCTGCTCTCGGAGGACTTCGTCGTCCCGCACGTGCGCACGAGCTTCGCCGGCCGGCACGCGCTCATCGTCGTGCGCGGCTACCACTACAAAGAAGACCTCGCGATGCTGGGGACCTACATCCGCGAATACCGCCCGATCCTCATCGGCGTCGACGGGGGAGCCGATGCGATCCTCGAAGCCGGCTACTCCCCGGACATGATCGTCGGCGACATGGACTCCGTCTCCGATGCCGCCCTGAGCTCCGGAGCCGAACTCGTCGTCCACGCCTACCGCGACGGCCGAGCGCCCGGTGTCGAGCGGCTGCACGACCTCGGCCTCGAATGCGTCATCTTCCCCGCCTCAGGCACGAGCGAGGACATCGCGATGCTGCTCGCCGATGACAAGGGCTCCCCGCTCATCGTCGCCGTCGGCACCCACGACACGCTCATCGAGTTCCTCGACAAGGGCCGCCGCGGCATGGCCTCGACATTCCTTACCCGCCTGCGTGTTGGCTCGAAGCTGCTCGACGCCAAGGGCGTGTCACTGCTGTACCGGCAGCGGATCTCCTCCTGGCAGCTGACGATCCTCGCCCTGGCTGGACTGTTCGCGCTGTTCGTCGCGATGTCGGCCACCCCGGCCGGACAGACGCTGCTCGGGCTCATCGGCGCCCAGTTCGACGGACTCATCCAATGGATCGAGAACCTGTTCTCACCGGCCCCGACCCCTGAGGCACTGGCCGTGCTGCCGCTAGAATCCCATCTGCCCGCCACTCATCTGCTCGACGAAGGGCCTCCTCTGACGTGATCGACTTCCGCTACCACCTCGTGTCCCTCATCTCGGTGTTCGTCGCCCTGGCGATCGGCATCGTGCTCGGCGCAGGACCGCTGAAGGAACCGATCGGCGAATCCCTGCAGAGCCAGGTCGACTCACTGCGCTCAGACCGCGACGAACTGCGCACCGAGCTCGACCAGTCGAAGGCCGACGTCAGCGACCTCAACGAGTTCATCGCCGCCACCGCCCCGGACCTCCTCAAGGACCGGCTGGCCGAGGTGCCGGTGACGCTCGTGCGCGTCGCCGACACGAACGCCGATGCCGTCAACGCTGTGCGCGACCGCCTGTCCGAGGCCGGCGCCACGGTCAACGACGGCGGTGAGCTCTCCGCCGACGCCTTCGACCCGAAGGGCGCTGAGGACCTGCTCGACACGCTGCGCTCGATCGATCCGAACCTGCCCGATGACGATGCGAGCGCGCTGACCACGGCGCTGGCGGCAGCCGTCTCCGCCGGCGGTGCTGCCGAGGAGGCCGCCAGCGAGGCTCCGGCCGGCGATGCGACCGAGGCCCCTGCCGCCCCCGAGGGCGGTGAGGGCACCCGGTATGACCAGAAGCAGTCCGAGGACGTGCTCCAGGCATTCGGTGCCGCCGGACGTCTCAACGGCGGCAGCTACGCCGTCGCTGAGGTCATCGTGCTCATCGCCCCGCCGGTGCCCGAGGCACAGGCAGGCCGAAGCGATGCCGGCGCCACCGAGGCGCCGCGTCCAGAGGCCAACGCCTACTCGGCCTTTGCCACCGACCTCGACAAAGCCACCCCGACCGTCGTCGCCGGCACCACCGCCGGTGCTGAGAGCGGCCTGGTCGGCTACGTGCGCGAGAACGACATCGGCGTCTCGAGCGTCGACAGCATCGAACTCGGTGCCGGACCGGTCATCAACGCACTCACCGTCGCTGCCCTGCACGACGACACGTCCGAAGGCCACTACGGCTTCGCAGCCAACGCCGACGCCATCATGCCAGGAGCAGAGAAATGATCCGCACGCTCGTCACCGCCTCCGTCGCCGCCGTTGCAGGCTACGCCGCCACCCGCGGAGTCATCGCCGCCCGTGACCGCCTCGGCTTCAGCGACCGCCTCGACCGCACCAACCACGCCGGAGAGACCGTCTCCCTCATCGAAGGCCCCGCCGCTGCCGCCGGCGCCACGACTGTGGCGATTTTCGCGGACCCGCTGCCGCACCGTCTGGCCGCCACCCTGGCGACCACCGCCGCCGGGGTGCTCGGCGCTGTTGACGACTTCGCCGAATCCGGCAGCGAGAAGGGACTGCGCGGACACCTGAGCGCCCTCGCCCGGGGCGAGGTCACCACCGGCGGTCTCAAAATCCTCGGCATCTCCGCCTCGTCGGTCGTCGCCGCACTCATCGGCCGGGACGCCGACGAGCTGTTCGGCTCCCAGATCGCCGGCAGCCTCGCCGATGCCGTGCTGGCCGGCGGCGTCATCGCCGGCACCGCCAACCTCATCAACCTCCTCGACCTGCGCCCGGCCCGCGCACTCAAAGCCAGCGCCACACTGGCCGGCATCGGCTTGCTCACCGGCCGCGGCGCCGCCCTCGTGCTCACCGGCGGCAGCCTCGGCGTCGTCGCCGCGGCCTTCGCCGATGACGCCGCCGGGCTCACGATGCTCGGCGACACCGGCGCCAACGCACTCGGCAGCCTGCTCGGCACCGCCGCCGCCCTCGACGCCTCCCGCACCGAACTCGCCCTCAGCCTCGCCCTGCTGGCCGGCCTGACCTTGACCAGCGAGAAGGTCTCCTTCACCGAGGTCATCGAAAGCACCCCGGGACTGCGCGAGCTCGACGCCTGGGCACGAGTGCACTGATGCCCCGCTGGCTGCGGGCCACAGCCGGGGCGGCACTGGCCGTCGCCGTCATCACCCTGCTGACACGGGTCATCGGGTTCGTCCGCTGGCTCGTCTTCTCTCCGACCGTCGGCGCCGGCGTCGTCGGCACCGCCTACCAGGCGGCCAACCAGGTGCCGAACATCCTCTACGAGGTCGTCGCCGGAGGTGCCCTGGCCGGAGCGGTCGTGCCGCTGCTGGCCGCCCCGATCGCACGCGCCGACCGCGAGCAGGTCAACCGGATCGCCTCGGCGCTGCTGACCTGGTCACTGGCCCTGACCGTGCCGCTGGCCGTGCTCGTGGCCGCGTTCCACCAGCCGCTGGCCGCAGCTCTCATCGCCGGCGGCGCCGGGGCTGACCCGGCCGCTGCCCACTACGCCGGGCAGTTCCTCCTCATCTTCGCCGCCCAGCTGCCGCTCTACGCCGTCGGAGCGGTGCTCACCGGAGTGCTGCAGGCACACCGGAAGTTCCTGTGGCCGGCATTCATGCCGCTGCTCTCCAGCCTCGTCGTCATCGGCACTTACCTGGCCTACGGCGCAGTTCCCACCGACGCGGACTCCGCAGCCGCCGGGCCTCTGGCCCTGCTCGCCTGGGGCACCACCGCCGGAGTCGTCGCTCTGGCCCTGCCGCTGTGGCTGCCGACCGCAGCCACCGGGGTGCGGCTGCGGCCGACCTTCACCTTCCCCGACGGTGTCGCCCGCCGTGCCGTGCGCCTGGGCACCGCCGGCATGACCGCACTCATCGCCCAGCAGATCGCGATCCTCTCGGTGCTCACCGTCTCCAACCGCACCGGCGGCACCGGCGTGTTTGTGCTGTTCAACTACATCCAGGCCGTGTACATGCTGCCGTATGCGGTGCTCGCCGTGCCGATCGCCACCGTCGTGTTCCCGCGCCTGTCCCGGCAGGCCGCAGAAGCCGCCGCTGAGGTGCCGCGCACCGTGGCGACGACAACCGCAGCCATCCTCATCGCCGGCGGTCTGGGGGCTGCGATCCTAGTGGCCGCAGCCGTGCCGCTGCAGCAGTTCTTCACCGCCCTCGACGCCGCCTCCGGATCCGAAGCCGTGCCCTTCGCTGCGATGTCGACCGCAATCCTCGTGATGGCACTTGCGGTGCCGGGCTGGTGCATGATCGCCTGGGCGATGCGCATGTACGCCGCCCTCGAATCCGCCCGCTACGCTGCGATCGGCACGACCACCGGATGGATCTCCGTCATCGCCACCGTGCTCATCGGAGCCGCTGTCATCACCACCACCGAGCCCAGCCGCCGCGCTGCGACCACCCTCATCCTCGTCTGCCTCGGACACGCCGTCGGCATGAGTGTCGCCGCCGTGCTCCACCTGACCTTCATGCGCCGAGCCGTCGGCGCCGAGGCCCTCCACGGCATGACGCGCAACCTGCTCATCACCGGGCTCACCTCCCTTGCCGCAGCCGCCGCCGGCTACGGCGGCGCCCAGCTCATGCTCACCGTGACAGGAAGCTGGCCGCCAGCAGGCGGCGCCGTCGTCTCCGGCCTCGTCTCCGGCCTCATCGCCGTCGCCGTCATGGCCGGACTCACCCTCGTGCTCAACCGCCGGCTCGTGACCTCGCTGCGCCAGCTGGCCGGCCGCTGATCCGACCGGCCAGCAGAGCCCTCCGGATTCGTTAGACTGGCTGAAGCGGCGCCGAAGGCGCCGGTGAGCGATCGACTGAGAGGACATCGTCCATGCGCAGCCTGCGGATTCTGTTGGTCTTAGCCACCTCTACCGGAGGAGTGGGAACCCACGTCGCCTCCCTGGCCCGGGAGTTCGCGCAGGCAGGCCACACCGTCGGCGTCATCGGCCCATCGGCGACCAACGAGCAGTTCGGCTTCGACGCTCTCGGCCAGGTGGTCTTCGCACCCCTCGAGCTCGGCACCAGTCTCAGCGTCAGGGACACCGTCTCAATCAACCGGCTGCGCAAGCTCATCGCCACCTTCGACGCCGACATCGTCCACGCCCACGGCTTCCGCGCCGGCTTCACCACACTCACGGCCGCCAACCGGATCTCCAAGCGCAAACGCCCCCACACCGTCGTCTCCTGGCACAACCAGGCGATGGGCAGCGGCATCCGCGAACTTGCCGAGAAGGCCGTGCAGATGTACGTCGCCCGCGGCGCCGACCTGACGATCGGGGCCAGTTCCGACCTCGTCGTCCGCGCTCGCGACCACGGTGCCCGCAACGCCGTCTTCGCCCCAGCCGCAGCGCCTGACCCGCAGTTCGCCGAAGACGTCAACAACCGGCTGCTGCGCTCCAGACTGCTGCGCGAACTCGCACTGCCGCGCGAGACCGTCCTCATGCTCGCCGTCGGCCGGATCGCCCCGCAGAAGAACTACGGTCTGCTCTTCGACGCCCTGGCCCGCCTCGATGACGACCGGGTGCATCTGCTCATCGCCGGAGCCGCTGATGAGGAGGAGATGCGGGTGCTGCGCAAGCGCGTCATCGCCGAACAGCTGCCGGTGCATTTCCTCGGCCAGCGCGATGACGTCACCACCCTCAACCAAGCCGCTGACATCTTCGTCCTCTCCAGCCTGTGGGAGGCCCGCGCACTCGTGCTGCAGGAAGCGATGATGGCCGGCAAAGCGATCATCGCCACCGCGACCGGCGGCACCCCCGAACTGCTCGGTGACGCCGGCCTGCTCATCACCCCCGGGGACGCCGAGGCGATGGCCGAGGGCATCCGGATGCTCGCCGCCGAAGAGCAGATGCGCGCCGAACTCGGTCGCCGCGCGGCCCACAAGGCACTCGACCTGCCGCGCGAACCCGAAGTCGCCCGCACGATCCTCCGCCACTACACGTCCCTGCTCGATGCCGGCAGCCGCTGAAACATCGCTAGTCTAGAGACAGACGCAACCCATCCGCGACCAGCAGAAAGAGCGACAGCCATGAGCGAACTCGCCAGCCAGACGCCCCTCGGACCGGATCCCAGCACCCGGATCATGCACGTTCTCGACACCGCCGATTCCGTTGTCGTCGAGATGGCCCGCGAGACCATCGCGCGCCACCTGCAGGCCGGCTACCCGACCGCCATCGCTGCCCGCCGGTCCGTGTTCGACACGCTCGGTCTCGACACCGCTGACCCGCTGCTCGTCCACATCGAGATCGGCGCGGTGCGCGGCATCCGCGTCTCCGACGCCTCGCACGCCTTCACACTGCACAAGTACTACCGGCACGTCGACCTCGTCCACGCCCACGGACTGCACGCCGGAGCGCTCGCCGGTCTCGCCCTGACCGGTCTGCCGCAGCGGATGCAGCCGGCGATCATCACCACTGTCGAGCGCTTCGACGAATCCAGCACCGTCGAATCGCTGCTGGCCCGCACCGTCGCCCGCACCTCGACTGCCGTGCTCGGCACCACCGACCCGGTCTGCGAGTACTTCGCCGACCTCGAAGTCCCGGTCACCGAACGCGCCCCGCTGCTGCGCCCCGACCTCGACCCGCGCGCCGATGTCGCCACGGCGCTGACCCGCGACCGCAAGCGGGTGCGCCGCGACCTCGACGTGCCTGCCGGCCACTGGCTCATCGCCAGCCCCATCGAGATGCGCGACGGCACCGACCTGACCACCGTGCTCGATGCCGCGATCAGGCTGCCGAGCCACCGTCCCGACCGCCGCTGGGTGGTCGCCTTCACCGGCGGGGGAGCAGCCCGCGACCAGGTCAGCCGCGAGATCGCCAACCGCTTCGACCACATCCGCGTGGCCAGCGAATACTCCGCCGCCGAGGTGGCCGCTGCCGCCGATCTTGTCATCGCCGCCGACCGGATGACCGGGCTGAGCACCGAAGGGCTCATGCAGATGCGCAGGCCGGTCGTCCACATCGGCCGGGAGCGCGGTGCCCGCATCTGGGGTGAGCGCGTCACCCACGTCGCCGCCGACGACACGCCCGGACTGCTGGCCGCCATCGCCGACTACGTCGACAACCCCGCCGCCCGTGCCACCGCAGCAGTCGCAGCCAAGGACCGGGTAGCCGCTTCCACCAGCGTCGACACCGCCGGGCTGATCCTGCTCGACATCTACGACACGGTCCTCGGCATGCATGCCGGCACCCGCCCGATCGAGCGCCGCTGATTCCCACCGCGTCCCTGGCGGGACGCGGTGCCCTCCTCCCTGATAGAATTCAATTCCGTGGTGAATCGATTGCGAACAAGCGGACAGAACACAACCCGGCACATCTTCGTCACCGGGGGTGTGGCATCCTCCCTCGGTAAGGGACTGACAGCATCATCGCTGGGACATCTGCTCGCACAGCGCGGGCTCACAGTCGCGATGCAGAAGCTCGACCCCTACCTCAACGTCGACCCGGGCACGATGAACCCCTTCCAGCACGGCGAGGTGTTCGTCACCAACGACGGCGCAGAGACCGACCTCGACATCGGCCACTACGAGCGCTTCCTCGGCACCGACCTCGACGCCAGCGCCAATGTCACCACCGGGCAGATCTACTCCTCGGTCATCGCCAAGGAGCGCCGCGGCGCCTACCTCGGTGACACCGTCCAGGTGATCCCGCACATCACCGATGAGATCAAGCTGCGGATGCGGTCCCAGGCCGAGCGCACCGACGGTGAGGCTCCGGACGTCATCATCACCGAGGTCGGCGGCACCGTCGGCGACATCGAATCGCTGCCGTTCCTCGAAGCCGCCCGCCAGGTCCGCCACGACGTCGGCCGCGAGAACTGCTTCTTCATCCACGTCTCCCTCGTGCCCTACCTCGGGCCCTCGGGTGAGCTCAAGACCAAGCCGACCCAGCACTCGGTGGCAGCCCTGCGCTCGATCGGCATCCAGCCTGATGCGATCGTGCTGCGCTCCGATCGGGAGCTGCCGGATTCGATCCGCGCGAAGATCGGCTCGGCCTGCGACGTCGACTTCGAAGCCGTCGTCTCCTGCGTCGACGCCCGGTCCATCTACGACATCCCGAAGGTCCTGCACGATGGAGGCCTCGACGTCTACGTCATCCGCCGCCTCAACCTGCCCTTCCGCGACGTCGACTGGGACCAGTGGGACTGGGTGCTCGAACGCGTGCACAACCCGCGTCACGAAGTCGAGATCGGCCTGGTCGGCAAGTACATCGACCTGCCTGATGCCTACCTGTCGGTGACGGAGGCGCTGCGCCACGGCGGATTCGCCGAAGACGCCAAGGTCAACATCCACTGGATTGCCTCCGACTCGTGTGAAACCCCTGAAGGCGCCGCCGAGCACCTCGCCGGCCTCGACGCGATCTGCGTGCCCGGCGGCTTCGGCATCCGCGGCATCGAAGGCAAGCTCGGGGCGCTGCGCTACGCCCGCGAGAACGGCATCCCGACGCTTGGCCTGTGCCTGGGCATGCAGTGCATGGTCGTCGAATACGCACGCAACGTCGCCGGCATCGACGAGGCGTCATCAACGGAATTCGATCCCGACACCTCGGCGCCGGTCATCGCCACGATGGCCGAACAGCTCGACATCGTCGACGGTGAAGGCGACCTCGGCGGCACCATGCGCCTGGGCCTGTACAGTGCCGACCTGCTGCCGGGCAGCATCGTCGCCGGTGTCTACGGCACTGACGAGATCTCCGAGCGCCACCGCCACCGCTATGAGGTCAACAACGCCTACCGCGAGCAGCTCACTGACGCCGGGCTCGTGATCTCGGGCACCTCGCCGAACCAGCAGCTCGTCGAGTTCGTCGAACTGCCCGCCGACGTCCACCCGTACTACGTCGCCACGCAGGCCCACCCGGAGCTGCGGTCCCGGCCGACAGAGGCCCACCCGCTGTTCTCCGGTCTCGTGCGCGCAGCACTCGACCGGCAAAGCGTCTGATGCACGCCCGACACGCCACCTCGGCTGCCGAAGCCCTGACAGCACAGCAGGGCCTGGCAGCCGAGCTGCGCGACGAGTTCACTCCCGCTGAGGTGACCTCGAGTGAAACCGCCTTCCGCGGCTACGTGTGGGACGTGCGGCGCGAGACCTTCTCGCTGCCCGAATCCGACGAGCCGCTGACCCGCGACTTCGTCCAGCACACCGGGGCCGTCGCGATCGCTGCGATCGACGCCGAGGACCGGATCCTGCTCATCCAGCAGTACCGGCACCCGGTGCTGTGCCGGGACTGGGAGATCCCAGCCGGCCTGCTCGATGTGCCCAGTGAGGAACCGCTGCACGCAGCCCAGCGCGAACTCGGTGAGGAAGCCGACCTGGAAGCCGGGCAGTGGCACCTGCTCGCCGACCAGCTCTCAACGCCCGGTGGGGTCAGCGAGACGCTGCGGATCTTCGCCGCCCGCGACCTCAGCGCCGTCCCGGAGGCCGAACGCCATCTGCGCGACGGGGAGGAGAACGGCATCGTGCCGGTCTGGATCCCGCTGACCGAGGCCGTCGAAGCGGTGCTGGCCGGACGCGTGACCAACGGCACCGCCGCGCTGGCGATCCTGCACGCCGACCACGCCCGCGCCCGCGGCTGGGAGAACATGCGCGCAGCCGACGAACCGTGGCCGGCCAGAGACGTGCAGCTGCGCGCCCGCGGCACCCGCACCCGAACCGGGCCTGCCGCCGACGGATCCTGATGGCCCGCCACGCCGCCGAACTGCTGCCCGAGGCGCCGGCTGGGCTGGCCGATCCGGTTCGCGACTACCTCGCCCACCTGCAGCTCGAACGCGGCCTGTCGCACAACACGCTCGACGCCTATGCTCGTGATCTGGCCCGCCTGCTCACGTGGCTTGAAGACCAGCAGATCCGCGACCTCACCGCCGTCACCGGATCTGACCTGGAGACCTTCCTCGCCCTCATCGCCGACACCGGCCTGGCGGTGCGCTCCCGGGCACGGCTGACCGTGGCGATCAGGCGGCTGTTCGGATTCCTCCACGCCGAAGGACGGGTGTCGGATGACCCGGCCGCTGAGATCTCCCCACCCCGCGACGTCGACTCCCTGCCGCATGCGCTCACTATCGCTGAGGTCGAACGGCTGCTCGCTGCCTGCGCTGGAGACGAACCGGTTCAGCTGCGGGCCCGGGCACTGCTGGAGTTCCTCTACGCCACCGGCGCGCGGATCAGCGAGGCGATCGGCGTCGACATCTACGACATCGACCTCGAATCGAGGATCGTGCGCCTCTACGGCAAGGGCAGCAAGGAACGCCTCGTGCCGCTGGGCTCACACGCCTCCGAAGCGCTCGAAGCATGGCTTGTGCGCGCCCGGCCGGAGATGACCGCCCGCGCCGGTGCCGGCCAGCAGACCGGCCGGCAGCGCGCCGGCGCGGTGTTCGTCAACCAGCGTGGCGGCCGGCTCAGCCGCCAATCCGCCTGGCAGACCATCAAGACCGCCGCCCAGCACGCCGGCCTCGATGACGACATCAGCCCGCACTCGCTGCGCCACTCATTCGCCACCCACCTGCTCGAAGGCGGCGCCGACATCCGGGTCGTCCAAGAGCTGCTCGGGCATGCCGCCGTGACGACCACCCAGATCTACACGCGGGTGACGAGCCAGACCCTGCGCGAGGTGTACGCCACCACCCACCCGCGGGCCCGCTGAACCGGCACACAGCCCAGCCTGCGGCAGCAGGCGCGGTGGAACGACGAAAGTGCCGGTGCGCACGATAAGCTGAACACATCCGAGACGAAAGGTGAGACTGGCGTGGCTGATTCGCAGCAGAAGCTGGACATCCCAGATGCCGAGGTGATGGGCCCGACCGGGCGACCGCAGGTCGAGTACCCTGAACCGCCGCCGCTCGACGGGCACGGCCCGGCACGGATCATCGCAATGGTGAACCAGAAGGGCGGCGTCGGCAAGACGACTTCGTCGATTAACCTCGGAGCCGCGCTGGCCGACTACGGCCGCCGGGTGCTGCTCGTCGACTTCGACCCGCAGGGTGCGCTCTCCGTCGGGCTCGGCCTCAACCCGCACGACCTCGAGCGCAGCGTGTACAACGTGCTGATGAACTCCCGGCTCGACCCGCACGAGGTCATCGAACCCTCCAACGTCGTGGGCATCGACATCCTGCCGGCCAACATCGACCTCTCCGCTGCCGAGGTGCAGCTCGTCGGCGAGGTCGCCCGCGAACAGGTCCTCGCCCGCGCCCTGGCGAAGGTCTCCGATGAGTACGACGTCATCCTCATCGACTGCCAGCCCTCGCTCGGCCTGCTGACCGTCAACGCGCTCACCGCCGCCCACGGCGTCATCATCCCGCTGGAGACCGAGTTCTTCGCGCTGCGCGGTGTCGCCCTGCTCGTCGAGACGATCGAGAAGGTCCAGGACCGCCTCAATCCCGGCCTGGAGATCGACGGCATCCTCGCCACGATGTTCGACGGCCGCACCCTGCACGCCAAGGAGGTCATCGCCCGGGTCGTCGAGGCCTTCGGCGACCGGGTCTTCGACACCGTCATCAGCCGCACCGTGAAGTTCCCCGACGCCTCGGTGGCAGCTGAGCCGATCATCTCCTTCGCCCCCACCCATACCGGAGCACAGGCCTACCGTCAGTTGGCGTGCGAGCTCGTGGCCCGCGGGGGAGCACCCTGAGCCCAGCGATGACCACGGCACAGCAGGACGCCTCGGCCCCGGCCGCCGGTGATGCCGAGACCAGCGAAGCCGCCGGGCATAACGAGTCCGGCGGCTTCGTCGTCACACTGGAGAACTTCTCCGGCCCCTTCGACCTGCTGCTCGGGCTCATCTCCAAGCGCAAGCTCGACATCACCGATGTCGCCTTAGCCGAGGTGACCGACGAGTTCATCGCCTACGTCACCGCGCTGCGGGCAGAGCAGAGCCTCGAGGAGCTGTCGAACTTCCTGCTCGTGGCAGCGACCCTGCTCGACCTCAAGACCGCCCGGCTGCTGCCGCGCGGCGACGTCGACGACGAACTCGACTTGGAGCTGCTCGAAGCCCGCGACCTGCTCTTCGCCCGGCTGCTGCAGTACCGCGCCTACAAGGCCGTCTCCGCCGTCTTCGCCGAGCAGATGGCACACGCCGCCACCCGCACCGCCCGCTCAGTGCCGCTGGAAGACGGGCTGCGCGACATCCTGCCGCCCCTGGAGATCACCGCCACCCCGCAGGTCCTCGCCGCGATCTACGCCACCGTCCTGCAGCGCGACCACACCCCGCCGACGGTGAGCACCGACCACCTGCACCTGCCCCAGATCAGCGTCGCCGAACAGCGCACCGTGGTCCTCACCCGCCTCGGCCAGCACGGCCGGCTGACCTTCTCGGACCTCATCGCCGATGCCGAGAGCACGCTGGTCGTCGTCGCCCGGTTCCTCGCACTGCTCGAGCTGTTCAAGGCCGGCATGTGCGACTTCGACCAGCCCGCCCCGCTCGGCGAGCTCACCGTGGTGGCCGCAGAAGCTGCAGACCTGGCGACCATCGCACTGCCCGACACCGACGAATGGGACGCCCCGACCCCACCCGATGACGAGGAGCCGACATGAGCGAGCAGCACACAGCGCAGGCTGACAAACAGGTCGAGGAGCAGGTCGGGGCGCAGGTTGAGGACACGCTGCTGGCCGGGATCGAAGCCGTGCTCATGATCGCAGACGCCCCCGTCACCGCCGAAGCGCTGGCGGAGAGCCTGGGCATCGAGGCCGGTACCGTCACCGCCGCCTGCCGGCAGCTGCAGGCCGACTACGACGGAGCGCAGCCGGGCAGCCGGCAGCGCGGCTTCGAGCTCCGGGAGGCTTCTGGCGGCTGGCGGATCTACTCGCGCAGCGACTACCACGACCTCGTCTCCGACTTCCTCACCGCCGGCCAGACCGCCACCCTGTCCCAGGCGGCCTTGGAGACCCTGGCCGTCATCGCCTACCGGCAGCCGGTCACCCGCGCACGGATCTCCGCGATCCGCGGCGTCAACGTCGACGGTGTGGTGCGCACCCTGCTCATGCGAGGCCTCATCGTCGAAGCCGGCACCGAAGAGCTCACCGGAGCACGCCAGTTCACCACCACCGGCCAGTTCCTCGAAAGCCTCGGCATCGACAGCCTCGACGAACTGCCCGACATCGCACCCTTCCTGCCGGCAGACGACGACGTGGCCACCGGCGACGACATCGACCTCGGTGCAGACGCCGACGAACCGGCAGCACCAGCCGAGGTGGGCCTGGAAGCCGGCGGGGAGCCTGCCGAGACCTGAGCGGCAGCACAAGCTGCAGCCACACCTCGCGCCCGGTTCGGCAACCACGTGCGGGTTTGAGACAATGACCCCTATGACTCGCAGCAATCCACGCGGACCCGGCCACCGGTCCAAACGCCCGACCCGCCGACAGCGCAGCCAGGCGCAGCGTACCGCCCAGCAGAACACCTCGGCGGCCAACGCCGTCCACCAGCCTGACGGTGTGCGCCTGCAGAAGGTGCTCGCCGATGCCGGCCTTGGCTCCCGGCGCGCCTGCGAGCAGCTCATCGCCGATGCCCGCGTCGAAGTCGACGGGCAGATCGTGACCGAACTCGGCACCCGCATCGACCCGGAGACCCAGACCGTCCACGTCGACTCGATGCGCATCGTCACCGCTCCCGACCGCGTCTACCTCGCCATCAACAAGCCCGCCGGTGTCGTCTCGACGATGGACGACCCCGAGGGCCGGCCGAGCCTGGCCGAGTACCTGCGCGACCGGCCCGAACGGCTCTTCCACGTCGGCCGCCTCGACGCCGAGACTGAGGGCCTGCTGCTCATCACCAACGACGGGGAGCTGTCCAACCGGCTGACCCACCCGTCCTATGAGATCCCCAAGACCTACCTCGCCCAGGTGCGCGGCCCGGTCGCCAAGGACGTCGGCGCCCGGCTGCGCGAGGGCATCGAACTCGACGACGGCATCGCCCGGGTCGACTCCTTCAAGCTCATCGACTCGACACCCGGGCGCGCGCTCGTCGAACTCGTCCTGCACGAAGGCCGCAACCGGATCGTGCGCCGCCTGTTCGATGCCGTCGGCAACCCCGTCGACCGGCTCGTGCGCACCCACTTCGGCCCGATCGCCCTGGCCGAACAGCGCCAGGGCAAGGTCCGCGACCTGCGCCCCGATGAGATCGGAGAGCTCATGCAGGCGGTCGGTCTGTGAGCCAGACGATGAGTGTGCACGTCATCGGCACCGGCCTGCTCGGCACCTCACTCGGACTCGCGCTCACCGGCGCCGGACACGAGGTGACTCTTGCCGACCTGTCACCGACCGCGCAGCGGCTGGCCGCCGACCTCGGCGCAGGCACCGTCGGCGAACCTGAGGCGACCGATGTCGTCATCGTCGCCACACCGCCCGACGTGGCCGGACAGACGATCCTCACCGCCCTCGACCGGTTCCCCGAGGCGACCGTGACCGATGTCGCCAGCGTCAAGACCGTGCTGCTGCACGAGGTGCGCGCAGCCTGCGCACCCGGTGACCTCGACCGCTACATCGGCTCCCATCCGATGGCCGGCCGCGAGAAGTCCGGGGCGATCGCCGCCCGCGACGACCTGTTCGTCGGCCGGCCCTGGGTGGTCTGCTCCGATGACGACACCCCAGCTGCCCGCCTCGCCCAGATCGTCGCACTGGCCACCGACGTCGGTGCGGCCGTCGTCCACCTCGACCCGGAGTTCCACGACTCCTCGGTCGCCCGTGTCTCGCATGCCCCGCAGGTGATGGCCAGCCTCATGGCCGCCCAGCTTGTCGACATGCCCGCCGACGGCGTTGCCCTGGCCGGGCAGGGGCTGCGCGACGTCACCCGCATCGCCGCCTCCGATGCCAGCCTGTGGACCCAGATCCTGGCCGGCAACGCCGCCGAGGTCCGCGAGGTGCTCGAAAGCATCCGCGCAGACCTCGACACCCTCATCAGCGCCCTCGACCTGGCACCCGGGGCGATCGCGACGATCGCGCAGACGATCACCGCCGGCAACGACGGCTACGACCGGATCCCCGGCAAGCACGGCCAGGCCCCGCAGAAGTACGCGGAGATCACCGTCCTCATCGACGACACCCCCGGCATGCTCGGCAAGCTCTTCGCCGATGTCGGCGAGCTCGGCATCAACATCGAGGACATCCGGATCGAGCACGCCACCGGCGTTAAGCTGGGCAGTGTCGAAGTCGCTGTCGTGCCGGCACGGCAGCGCGAACTCGAAGAGGGCCTCACCTCCCGCGGCTGGTGGGTTCCCGAAGCCGTCATCGAACACGAAGGACAGCAATGACCGTTATCGCCATCGACGGCCCCAGCGGCGTCGGAAAATCCAGCGTCTCGAAGGCCGTGGCCACCCAGCTCGGCTACGCCTACCTCGACACCGGCGCGATGTACCGGGCGATGGGCTGGCTGTGCATGACCCGCGGCGTCACCGATCCCGGCGACGTCGTCGAACTCGTCCGCGGCGCTGACCTGGAGATCTCCACCGACCCGGCCGCCCCTGCCGTCGCCGTCGACGGCATCGACGTGACCGAGGAGATCCGCTCGACGGAGGTCTCGGCCAGCGTGCAGGTCGTCTCCGCCGTGCCTGAGGCGCGCAGCGAGCTCATCGAGATGCAGCGCCAGATCATCGCCGCAGCCTCACCTGGCATCGTCGTCGAAGGCCGCGACATCACCACCGTCGTCGCCCCCGGCGCCCCGGTCCGCATCCTCATGACCGCCGATGACGAAGTGCGTGTGGTCCGCCGCGCCAAGGAGACCCACGGCAATGCCAGCGCCGAGGCGGTGGCCGCCACCCGCGACGTCACCCTCGGCCGCGACGCCAAGGACGCGAAGACGACGAGCTTCCTCACCGCCGCAGACGGCGTGCACACACTCGACACCACCCACATCGATTTCGACCAGTCGGTCGGCGCAGTCCTCGCACTCGTCACCGCCGCACAGAAAGCCTGATGACCATGTCGCCCTCCGCACAGGAGCCCGGATCTCATCCAGCCGACGGATTCGTCGAACACCCCGACGATTCGCTGCCCGAGCGCGTGCAGGCGATCGACCACGATGACGCCGAACAGCGCGCCGCCTCGCTGCGCGCCGGCCTCGACCAGTACGAACTGGAGGAGGAGGACCGGGAGCTGCTCGAAGCCTACGGCGTCATCGAGGCCGAAGACGGCGGACGCGGACCGGCTCCGGTGCTCGCCATCGTCGGCCGGCCCAACGTGGGCAAGTCAACGCTGGTCAACCGGATCCTCGGGCGCCGCGAGGCCGTCGTCGAAGACGTCCCCGGCGTCACCCGCGACCGGGTGAGCTATCACGCCGAATGGAACGGCCGCCCGCTCACGCTCGTCGACACCGGCGGCTGGGATATCGATTCGCGCGGCATGGCCTCCCGCATCGCCGAGCAGGCCGAGATCGCCGTGCGGATGGCCGACGGCGTCGTCTTCGTCGTCGACGCCACCACCGGGCCGACGGCCACCGACGAACACGTCGTGCGGATGCTGCGCCGCTCCGGCAAGCCGGTGCTGCTGGCAGCAAACAAGGTCGATGACGAACGCGGCGAGCTCATGGCCGCCGAACTCTGGTCACTCGGGCTGGGTGAGCCGCACCCGATCTCAGCCATGCACGGCAGGGGAGTGGCCGACTTCCTCGACGCGATCATGGAGATGCTGCCGGAGGTCTCGGCGACCGGGCAGACCGAAGAGGTCGGCGGCCCGCGCCGCATCGCGCTCGTCGGCCGGCCGAATGTCGGCAAGTCCTCGCTGCTCAACCAGCTCGTCGGCACCGAACGCGTCATCGTCGACAACACCGCCGGCACCACCCGCGACCCGGTCGACGAACTCGTCGAACTCGGCGGCAAGCAGTGGCGCTTCATCGACACCGCCGGCATCCGCAAGCGCGCCCGCCAGTCCTCAGGTGCTGACTTCTACGCAGCGCTGCGCACCCAGACCGCGCTCGAGCGTGCCGAAGTCGCCGTCGTGCTGCTGGAGGCCAATGAGCCGCTGAGCGATCAGGATATGAAGATCATCCGCCTCGTCCTCGACGCTGGCCGTGCGCTCGTGCTCGCCTTCAACAAATGGGACCTGCTCGATGAGGAGCGCCGCCACTTCCTCGAACGCGAGATCGAGCGCGATCTCGGCCATGTCTCCTGGGCCCCGCGCGTCAACATCTCCGCAAAGACCGGCCGGCACGCTGAGAAGCTCGTGCCCGCCATGGAGGCTGCTCTCGAAGGCTGGGATACCCGCATCCCGACCGGCCGGTTCAACGCTTTCCTCGGTGAGCTCTCCGCTGCCAATCCGCACCCGCTGCGCGGCGGGAAGCAGCCGCGCATCCTCTTCGGCACACAGGCGTCCTCCCGGCCGCCAAAGTTCGTGCTCTTCACCACGGGGTTCCTCGATCCCAGCTACCGCCGGTTCATCATCCGGCGGCTGCGGGAGACCTTCGGCTTCACCGGCACCCCGATCGATGTGAGCATGCGGATCCGGGAGAAGAGGAAAGGCCGTTGACCAGCGCAGGCCGGCCGGCAACCGCTGAGGCGGTCCGGCCCCGGGAGTGGGCGCTGCCGCGGTTCACGATCATCGTCCTCGGCTTGGCCGGGCTGTTCTTCGCCGTCGGGTTCATCAAGGACCTCCAGCTCATCATCGCGCCGGTGTTCCTGGCCTTCAACCTCGTGATCGTCGGCTATCCGGTGCAGGCCTGGCTCATCCGCCGCCGGATCCCGGCCGCCGCTGCCGCTGTGGTGACCGTACTGCTGGTGCTCAGCGTCGTCGCGGGGTTCTTCGCACTCACCGGCTGGTCGATCGCCGAGCTCGTCCTCGTCATCCCCGAATACTCCGATGAGCTCGACAACCTCTACCGCGACCTGCTCGCCGGCAGCTCATCGCTGGGTCTGACGCCTGAGTTCGTCAAGGAGCAGATGGCCAACTTCGACGTCAACCAGCTCGCCGCCGCGCTGCGCGAAGTGCTGTCGAACGCAACCCTGGTCGTGACGCTCGTGACGACTGCGATCATGGCGACCTTCTTCATCGTCATGGACTCTCTGGCCTTCCCACGGCGCATGACCCTGGCCTCGGGCGTGCAGCCGCGCTTCGTGCAGGCGATGAGCACCTTCGCCGTCGGCGTGCGCCGCTACTGGGTCGTCGCCACCGTCTTCGGCCTCATCGTCGCCGCCCTCGACGTCGTCGCCCTTCTCATCATCGGCGTGCCGCTGGCGCTCGTGTGGGGTGTGCTGGCGTTCCTGACCAACTACATCCCCAACATCGGCTTCGTCATCGGCCTGGTGCCGCCGGCCATCATGGCGCTGATCGAAGGCGGATGGTGGGACGCCCTGTGGGTCGTCATCACCTACAGCCTGCTCAACTTCGTCATCCAGGCGATCATCCAGCCGAAGTTCACCGGCCAGTCCGTCGGCGTCACCCCCTTCATCTCGTTCCTGTCCCTGCTGTTCTGGGTGTGGGTGCTCGGCTGGTTCGGTGCGCTGCTGGCCCTGCCGGCGACCCTGCTGGTCAAGGCGCTGCTCGTCGACGCCGATCCGCGCGCCCGCTGGATCAACCTGCTTGTCGCCTCTGATGTGCGCGCGGCAGAGTCGCCACTCCTTGCCAGCCCGAGCGAGTCGATGGACAATTCAGGTGAGGAGTCTCACATCGAGGCGGTGGAGGACTCCCAGCCGGGGCTGACGATGAGTGAAACGGCAGTCCCCGGTCGCTCACCGAAGCGCGCGGTCATCGACCTCGACTGACCGCCCCTGCAGGAAGGCGCAGTCGTGAAGACCCTCCTCAGCATCATTGTGAGTGCTCTGCTCTGGATCGTCAGCGCCGCAGCCGTGTGTGCGCTCACCGCCCTCGTGCTCCTCGCGCTGGCCGGGCAGGCAGGTGAGGAGCTGCGCCCAGACGGCACCCATGTCAGCCTCACAGCACTGGCCGCGGTCGCCGCCGCCACCGCGGTGACGCTCATGGCCCGACGGCGGGTCTGCGGGCTGGACTGAGGCCGGTGTGCACAGCCTGCATGTCTCGATAGACTTGGCCAATGGCACAGATACTCGATATCCATCCTGAGAACCCGCAGCCGCGGCTCATCCGCCAGGCTGCCAAGGCCATCGCCGATGGCGGGCTCGTCGCCTACCCGACCGACTCCTGCTATGCGCTCGGCTGCGCGCTGGAGAACAAGGACGGCATCGAACGGATCATCCGCATCCGCCAGCTCGACTCCAAGCACCACTTCACGCTCATGTGCCACGACTTCGCACAGCTGGGCCAGTTCGTCATCGTCGACAACTACGCCTTCCGCACCATCAAGTCCCTGACGCCGGGGCCCTACACCTTCATCATGAAGGCGACGAAGGACGTGCCGCGGAAGATGATGCACCCCAAGAAGCACTCGGTCGGTGCCCGGATCCCCCAGAACGCCACCGCGCTCGCCCTCGTCGAAGAGGTCGGTGAGCCGATCCTGTCCTCAACGCTGCTGCTGCCCGATCACGAGGAGCCGCTGACCCACGCTGAGGACGTCGCCGAGGCGCTCGGCAAGCACGTCGACGTCATCATCGACTCCGGAGTGCCCGGCACCACCCCGACCTCGGTCATCGACTTCACGCCTGGCGCTCCGGTCGTGCGCCGGATCGGTGCCGGTGACATCTCCCGCTTCGACGACATCGACGAAGCGTAACCGGCAGACCCCGCGGTCCCGAGGTGCCGAGGCGCCGAGCCATGGGAGCTCATTGTTCAGTGTTCAGTCCTCAGTGCTGTCCGGGGCGAGTTCGAGGGCGGAGACCCACAGCTGTGAGAGCTTGTCGGCCAGCTCCTCGACGCCGGCATCGCTGAAATAGCGTTCCTGGGGCTCATCGACGTAGATCGACTTGCACGTGCGGCTCACCATCGCCGAAAGCGCCTTGGCCGTCAGATCCGGATCGAGATCGGCGCGGATGTGCCCGGCGGCCTGCATCTGCTCGATGCTGCGCATATTGCGCCGGTAGAACACCCGGTTGCGCGCCAGCCGGATGTCCCGGATCTCCGGATCGACCGCAGCGACCTGGTCCATGAGCGCCACCTCCCGGGCGTTGTCCCGGTACCGGCGCACGTACACTCCTGTCGCCTTCCGGATCTTGGCGATGAGCGCCTCGGGGCCGGGAACGCCCGTGCCTGCATCATGATCCGGGTCGCCCCACGCATGATCGGCAGCGACCACCGGAGCATAGGACTCCTCGATGATCGCGGCGAGGATCTCCTGCCGGTTGGCGAAGTACGTGTACAGCGTGCCGGTCGAGCACCCGACCCGTTCGGTGATCGCCGAGAGCCGGGTGGAGAAGTAGCCCTGCTCGTAGAACACGTCGATGGCCGCGTCGATGAGGGCCTGCCGGGTGCGGAGGCCGCGCTCGGTCAGCGGTGCACCGGGCTGACGCTGGATGGTCATCGCTCACTCCTTCACAGTTCCATCGAGCGTTTGCGGATCTTGCCCGTCGGGCCCTTCGGCAGGCCGTCGACGATGCGGATGATGCGCGGGATCTTGTACGCCGACAGCGACTGCCGGCACCACGCCTCAATCTCATCACCTGTCAGCTCGGTACCGGGCATCGGGGTGACGACAGCGGCGACCTGCTGGCCGTAGTGCTCATCGGCCGCCCCGATGACAGCGGCCTCGAAGACCTGCGGATGGGCGTAGAGAACCTCCTCGACCTCACGCGGGTAGACGTTGTAGCCGCCGTGGATGATGAGGTCCTTGAGCCGGTCGACGATGTAGAGATAACCGTCCTCATCGACATGCCCGAGATCACCGGTGCAGAAGAACCCGTCGGCGTCGAAGACCTCAGCGGTGGCCTCAGGCCGGTTCCAGTAGCCGAGCATGACGAGCGGGCCGCACAGCCGCACCTCCCCGGTCTGCCCGGGACCACACGCCTCACCGGTGGCAGGATCGACGATCCGCACGTCCATCGTCGGGGCCGGCAGACCGACTGAGCCGATCTTGTCCTCGCCCTCGGCGGCGTTGAAGGTGCCGAAAGCGCACGTCTCGGTCAGCCCGTAGCCCTCAGTGATCGAGGCGCCGAACCGAGCGTGGAAGGCGCGCATGAGCTCCAGCGAGATCGCCGCCCCGCCCGAAAGCGCCAAGCGCAGCTGCGGCGTCGTGACGCCCTCACCGGCGGTCGCGTGGGTGAGCGCATTCCACATCGTCGGCACGCCTGCCACGATCGTGAGCTCATCGGCGATGATCGTCTCCAGCAGCTCATCAGCATCGAAGCGCGGCAGCAGAGTGATGGTGGCACCGTTGGCCAGCACCGGGTAGGCCACCGAGCCGAGCCCGAAGACATGGAACAGCGGCAGCGCAGTGCCGGCCCGATCAGCAGGGGACAGGCCGGCCACCGCCTCGGCGGCGGTGACGGCGGTGAGCAGGGTGCGCGCTGAGAGCATCGCCCCCTTCGGACGGCCGGTGGTGCCCGAGGTGTAGAGCAGCAGCACGCAGTCCTCCGGGTCCCGGGTGACCGGGGCGAAGTCCGGGCTCGCTGCTGGCAGCGCATCCATGTCGATGGGCGTGAGAAGCTCAGCGGCGATGCCGAGCGCCTCTGCGGCCGCAGAGCCTGCCTCGGGGCAGAGCGGGTGCATGATGAGGTGGCCGGCACCGGAATCGGAGAGCACGAAGTCCAGTTCGGGCACCGTCGAGAGGGGATTGAAGCACACGGTGATCGCCCCGCAGGCCTCGACGGCGAGGAACTCGATGAGGAACTCCCGGCAGGTCGGGGCGATGAGCCCGACACGCTCACCTGGTCGGAGTCCGGAGGCCTGGAGCTCGCGTGTGCGAGCGGCGATCGCATCGATGAACTGCCGGTAGGTCAGGGATGTGCGCTGGTCAGCCCGCGGGCCGCGCACCGCGATGTGCTCCGGACGGGT
Source organism: Brevibacterium luteolum (assembly GCF_025147615.1). NCBI lineage: Bacteria > Bacillati > Actinomycetota > Actinomycetes > Micrococcales > Brevibacteriaceae > Brevibacterium > Brevibacterium luteolum. The sequence goes on from NZ_JALXPM010000014.1 coordinate 33,219, forward strand.
GCGCGCATGCTCCAGCAGCGGGGCGAGAAGCGACACCTGCGACATGGGGATCTCCTTCCAGGAGGTAAACGTTCGTTCGTTAGTTCTTGAAATTGACGCTCACGTCAACTATAAGTTGAGATGTCACCTGCATCACATAGGCAGCAGGAGAATTCTCCAGAAGGGACACCCATGGACGTCTCAGGCGCAGTCGCCGTCGTCACCGGCGGAGCCGGTGGCATCGGCCGAGCCATCGCCGCACAGCTCATCGACCGCGGCGCCTTCGTCATGCTCGCCGATGTCGCCGACACGGTCTCCGTGGTCGCCTCCGAACTCGGCTGCCGCGCCTGGCAGGGCGACTGCGCATCCGAAAACGGCATCACCGAACTGCTCGCCCGCACCCGCGCCGAACTCGGTGAGATCGACCTCTACGTCGCCAACGCCGGCATCGCCGGCGCACGCGGACTCGGCGAATCCGACGCCGACTGGGACGCGATCCTCCACATCAACCTGCGCGCCCACATCCGCGCTGCCCAGGCGCTCATCCCCACCTGGCAGGCCAGGGGAGCAGGCTGCTTCGTCACCACCGCCTCGGCGGCGGGCCTGCTGACCCAGATCGGGCAGGCCGGCTACGCGGTGTCCAAGCACGCCGCGCTCGCCTTCGCCGAATGGCTGTCCATCACCTACGGCGATGACGGCATCCAGGTCGCCTGCCTGTGCCCGATGGGCGTGCGCACCGAACTGCTCATGGCTGGGCTCACCTCCGACATTCCAGCCGAGCGGGTCGCCAGCCGCTCGGTCGCCGAATCCGGCGAGGTGCTCAGTCCCGAATACGTCGCCACCTGCGTCATGGACGCGATCGACGACGGCACATTCCTCATCCTGCCCCACCCGGAAGTCGCCGAGATGTTCCAGATGAAGGGCTCCGACTACGACCGATGGCTGCGCGGCATGCGCCGCTACCAGGCCTGGCTCAAAGCCGAGGCCCGCACACACGACAACACCTGAAAGAAAGGCCAGCCGATGTTCGACGAGACTGACCGCGCCAAGGAGCTGCGCGAGAAGCTGGAGTCCTTCATGGACTCCCACATCTATCCTGCCGAGCCCGTCTACCGGGAGCAGATGGAAGCCCAGGACGACCCGCACGCCGTCCCGCCGATCCTCCAGGAGCTCAAGGGCGAAGCCCGATCCCGGGGACTTTGGAATCTCTTCCACCCGCACGAGGAATGGGGCCCGGGCCTGACGAACCTCGAATACGCCCCACTGGCCGAGATCATGGGCCGTTCACCGAACCTGGCGCCCGAGGCGACGAACTGCAACGCCCCAGACACCGGCAACATGGAGGTCTTCACGCTCTTCGGCACCGATGAGCACAAGGAGAAGTACCTGCGCCCGCTGCTCGACGGTGAGATCGCCTCCGGTTTCGCGATGACCGAACCGGCCGTGGCCAGCTCGGATGCCACCAACATCGAGATGCGCATGGAGAAGGACGGCGACGGCTACATCCTCAACGGCCGCAAATGGTTCACCTCCAACGGCGCCCGCCCCGACTGCAAGGTCCTCATCGTCATGGGCAAGACCGACCCGAACGCCGAGAAGCACCGCCAGCAGTCGATGATGGTCGTGCCCACCGACGCCCCCGGTGTCGAGATCGTCCGCTCCCTGCCGGTCTTCGGCTACCTCGACCGCGAAAGCCACGCCGAGGTGACCTTCACCGATGTCCGCGTCGAGGCCAAGGACGTGCTCAAGGGCGAAGGAGAGGGATTCGCGATCTCTCAGGCCCGCCTCGGCCCCGGCCGCATCCACCACTGCATGCGCGCCATCGGCATGGCAGAGCGCGCCCTGGAGTTCATGTGCCGCCGCGCCCACGAGCGCGTCGTCTTCGGTGAGCCGCTGGCCGCCAAGGCCAATATCCAGGACTGGATCGCCGAAGCCCGCGTCGACATCGACCAGGCCCGCCTGCTGACCCTGCATGCCGCTGACATGATGGACAAGGTCGGCAACAAGGAGGCCCGCAACCTCATCTCCGAGATCAAGGTCGCAGCCCCGAAGGTCGCTCTGACCGTCATCGACCGGGCCATCCAGGTCCACGGCGGCGCCGGCGTGACCGATGACTTCCCGCTGGCCGAGATGTACTCCCACGCCCGCACCCTGCGCATCGTCGACGGCGCTGATGAGGTTCACAAGATGACCATCGCCCGCCGCGAGCTGCGCAAGTACGCATCCTGAGCTGCAGCACCACCTGAGCGCACACACCCCGAACCTGAAGGAGAACCCATGACCCAGCGCACCGCCATCGTCACCGGAGGCGCCCGCGGCATCGGCGCAGCGATCGCCGAGCGACTGGCTGCTGACGGCATGAAGGTCGCCGTCGTCGACCTGAGCGAAGACGCCTGCAACGACGTCGTCACCCGCATCGGAGCATCCGGCGGACAGGCCATCGGCATCGGAGCCGACATCACCGATGAGGACCAGGCCGACGCCGCCGTGCAGCGCACCGCCGATGAGCTCGGCGCTCCGACCGTGCTCGTCAACAACGCCGGCATCATCAAGGACAACCTGCTGTTCAAGATGACCCCGGCCGACTTCACCAAGGTCCTCGACGTCCACCTGACCGGCAACTTCCTCATGACCAAGGCCTGCCAGCAGCACATGGTCGAACAGAAGTTCGGCCGCATCATCTCGATGTCCTCGACCTCGGCGCTGGGTAACCGCGGGCAGACGAACTACTCGGCTGCCAAAGCCGGCATCCAGGGCATGACGAAGACCTACGCGATCGAGCTCGGCAAGTTCGGTGTCACCGCCAACGCGATCGCCCCGGGCTTCATCGAGACCGACATGACGAAGGCGACCGCCGAGCGCGTCGGCGTCGAGTTCGACGACTTCGTCAAGATGGCCGTCAGCCAGATCCCGGTCGGCCGCTCCGGAAAGCCCGAGGACATCGCGCACACGGCATCCTTCCTCGCCAGCGAAGGAGCAGGCTTCGTCTCCGGTCAGGTCATCTACGTCGCCGGCGGACCCAAGGACTGATCCGGTGAGCGAACACGCACGCATCGACGAGGCGGTCGCGGCAGCCACAGCCGCGGCCGCCGGGCTCACCGGCACCGACGCCGAGTCGAAGGGCGCGCACGCCGGACTGCTCTACGACCACGGCCTGGCCTGGGTGAACTTCCCGCCAGGCGCCGGCGGCCTCGGCGTCTCGGCGAGCCTGCAGGACTACGCCGATGCCGCCGTCGACGCCGCCGGACTGCACCGCCCAGACCGGCACGACAACGCGATCGGCTTCGGCATGGCCGCCCCGACGATCGCCGGCTACGGCACTGATGAGCAGAAGACGTGGCTCAAACGCATCTACACGCTCGAGACGATCGTCTGCCAGCTCTTCAGCGAACCCGGCGCCGGCTCCGACCTCGCCGCCGTCGCCACGAAGGCCGTCCTCGACGGGGACACCTACCGCGTGACCGGGCAGAAGGTGTGGACCTCCGGAGCGCACAACGCCGATCTCGCGATCCTCATCGCCCGCACCGACCCGACCGTGCCCAAGCACCGCGGACTGAGCTACTTCCTGCTCGACATGCACGCCCCCGGCGTCGAAACCTGCGGGCTGCGCCAGATCACCGGCGAGGCCGAGTTCAACGAAGTCTTCCTCACCGATGTGCCCGTGCCTGCCTCGATGCGGCTCGGTGAGCCCGGTGAGGGCTGGAAGATCGCGAACACGACGCTGAATAACGAACGGGTCGCCATCGGCGGGGGAGCACCCCGGGAAGGCGGCATGCTCGGGGTTGTGACGAAGGCCTGGCGCGAACAGCCCGAGGTCCGCGACCCGCTGCTGCACGATGAGCTCATGCGCCTGTGGGTCGAGTCCGAGACCGCCCGGATGCTCGGAGAGCGCACCGCCCAGCAGGTCGCCGCCGGCCAGCCCGGACCCGAAGGCTCGGGTGCGAAGCTGTCATTCGCCCGCAACGCTCAGCAGCTCTCGGCTCTCGATGTGCGCATGCGCGGTGTCGACGGGCTGCGGCATGACAGCTACGAGATGCGCCGGCCCGAGCACTACTCGATGACCGGCCGCACGCCGGTCTACCGGTACCTGCGCGCCAAAGGCAACTCGATCGAAGGCGGGACCAGCGAGATCATCCGCAACATCATCGCCGAACGCGTCCTCGGCCTGCCCGGCGAACACCGCACCGACAAAGACCTGCCGTTTAAGGACCTGCCCAAATGACCATCGAGATGCTCGAAACCGAGCTGGCCGCCGACCTCAGACGCACCGTGCGCGCGTTCCTCACCGAACGCTGCGATCCCGGCACCGTCGCCGAGGTCTACGACGACCCAGCTGTCGCCTCCCGTGAGCTCAACGTCGGGTGGGCACGCGAACTCGGCCTTGCCGGGCTGCTCGTGCCCGAAGCAGACGGCGGAGCCGGCGCCAGCCTCGCCGAGGCCGCTGTCGTCGCCCACGCCATCGGCCGGCATGCCGCACCGCTGCGCTTCCTCACCTCCGGCGTCATCGCCACCACGCTCGTCACCCACGCCGGGGACTCCGAACTGGCAGCCGCCCTGGCTGCCGGTGAGCGCTACGCCGCCGTCACCTTCCCCGCCACCAGCCCCATCCTGACCAGCGGGCTTGAGGCGAGTGACGCCTCGGGCGCGGAGGATGCGGCAACGGTTCACGTCAGCGGGACCGTGGCAGGCGTCATGGAAGCCGACGGCGCTGATGACCTCATCGCCGTCATCGGCAGCGGGGAGGACACGACGATCGTCGTCATCGACCCGGCAGATGCGCGTATCGCGCCTTTCCTCAGCCTCGATGAGACCCGCCGGCTCGCCGACGTCACCGTCGAGGGTGCTGCCGCACGGGTCATCGCCACCGGGCCCGAGGCGGAGGCAGCGGCCACCGCCGCGACGCTGGCCGGGCAGGTGGCGCTCGCGGCCGAACTCGCCGGCACCGCAGCCCAGGCGTTCTCCACGACCCTGGACTATGTGCGTACCCGCGTGCAGTTCGGCCGGGCGATCGGCTCCTACCAGGCGATCAAGCACCGGCTGGCCGATCTCTGGCTGGCCGTCAGCCAGGCCGACGCCGCCGCCACCTACGCCGCCCAGACGGCCGCGAACTGGCAACACGGCGAGGAGGACCTGCACGAAGCCCAGATCTGCGCACTCACCGCGCTCGCCTACACCGCCCCGGTCGCCGTGCAGGCAGCCGAGGAAGCCGTGCAGCTGCACGGCGGCAACGGCATGACCTGGGAATATCCGGTCCACCTCCTGCTCAAGCGGGCCAAGGCCGGCGAACTCATCCTCGGGCACCCAGCAGCCAACCGCGCAGCCCTGGCCGAACTCCTCGAACTTCCGACGTGCTGAGGATCACACAGACGAAATAGACTAACGAGGCGCCCCTCGTCATCCAGAAAGGACACCCATGACAGACGCAGTCATCGTCTCCACCGCCCGCACCCCGATCGGCAAGGCCTATCGCGGAGCCTTCAACAACACCCAGCCGCAGGAACTCGCCGGCCACGCCATCCGCCATGCCGTCGAGCGCGCTGGCATTGAGGGCGCCGACGTCGACGACGTCATCCTCGGTGCGGCCCTCCAGCAGGGCTCCCAGAGCGGCAACATCGCCCGCCAGGCCGCCCTGCGCGCCGGCCTGCCCGTCACCGTCTCGGGCATGACGCTCGACCGGCAGTGCTCCTCGGGCCTCATGGCGATCGCGACTGCCGCCAAGCAGATCATCCACGACGGGATGAAGATCGCCGTCGGCGGCGGCGTCGAATCGGTCTCGCTCGTCCAGAACGACAAGATGAACACCTTCCGCGCCAAGGACCCGTGGCTGGTCGAGAACATGCCGGGCCTGTACCTGCCGATGCTGCACACCGCCGAGGTCGTCGCCGAACGCTACGACGTCTCCCGCGAAGACCAGGACGCCTACGCCTACGAATCCCAGATGCGCACCGCCGCCGCCCAGGAGGCCGGCCGCCTCGATGAGGAGATCGTGCCGCTGGAGTCCGTGCAGCTGATCCAGGACAAAGAGACCAAGGAGATCTCCGAGAAGACCGTCACCCTGACCAAGGACGAGGGCAACCGCCCGCAGACCACCCTGGAGGGCCTCGCCGGCCTCAACCCGGTGCTCGAACCCGGTGTCGCCTCCGCCCAGCCGTCCATCACCGCCGGCAACGCCTCGCAGCTCTCCGACGGCGCCTCGGCTGCTGTCCTCATGTCCGATGACGAGGCCTCCCGCCGCGGACTCGAACCGCTGGGCATCTACCGCGGCATGGCTGTCGCCGGCTGCGAACCGGACGAGATGGGCATCGGCCCGGTCTTCGCCGTGCCGAAGCTGCTCGACCAGCACGGCCTGAGCGTCGACGACATCGACCTGTGGGAGCTCAACGAAGCCTTCGCCGTGCAGGCGCTGTACTGCCGCGACCGCCTCGGCATCGACCCCGAGCGCTACAACGTCGACGGCGGCGGCATCTCCGTCGGCCACCCCTACGGCATGACCGGTGCCCGGCTCACCGGCCACGCCCTCATCGAAGGCAAGCGACGCGGCGCCAAGTTCGTCGTCGTCACGATGTGCATCGGCGGCGGCATGGGCGCCGCCGGGCTCTTCGAGGTCTGCTGATCATCAGCCGGCCTGCGCCCGGCGGTCACCGCTGACCGCCGGGCACACCCCGAATTCCGAACATGACGATCCGAGGAGAGACGATGAGCATTTCGGAGACCCGCCCCTGGCTCAAGACCTACAGCCACCTGTCCCAGCTCAATGAGCCCGTTCCGCACACCACCGGTGACGCGCTGCTGCGCGAGACGGTCGAGAAGTTCCCCAACCGCCGCGCCATCACCTATTTCGGCTACGAACCGACATGGGCCGAGGTCGATCGGCAGACCGACGCCTATGCTGCCTGGCTGACCGACAAGGGCATCGGCAAGGGCGACCGGATTGGCGTGTACCTGCAGAACACCCCGCACTACCACATCGCTGTGTTCGGGGCGTGGAAGGTCGGTGCGATCCCGGTGCCGCTCAACCCGATGTACCGCGACGAGCTCAGCCACATCTTCGCCGACTCCGGCATCCGCGGCCTCGTCGTCTCCGCTGCGGCCTACCTCGACCGGGTCAAGAACTACAGCCAGGATCTCGAATGGGTGCTCACCTGTCAGGACACCGACTTCCAGACGACGAACGATGAGCGCATCTTCGGGATCTTCGCCGACCACTACGACACCGGCTGCGAAGAGCTCCTCGACGTCGTCAAGGCCAACGAGGGCCGCTCGGTGCCCGCCTCTGAGCTCAGCCCCGATGACACCGCGATCATCGGCTACACGTCCGGCACCTCCGGCCGGTCGAAGGGCGCGGCGGTGACCCACCGCGGTGTCAGCGTCAACTCCCTGTCCCTGGGCATCCACCAGGGTCTGGACGAGAACGACGTCATTTTCACCCTCGCACCGGTCTTCCACATCACCGGCTTCGTCTGCCAGTTCATCGCCTCTGTCGCCATCGGCGCGGCCCTGGCGATGAACTACCGGTTCGAACCGGCCAGCACCCTGGAGATCTTCCGCCGTGAGAAGCCGCAGTACATGGTCGGCCCGGCTACGGCCTACATGGCGCTGCTGGCACACCCGACCTTCGACACCGACGCCTTCGACTCCTTCAAGTCGCTCATGTCCGGCGGTGCTCCGCTGCCCGATGCGATCGTGCGGAAGTTCGAGGAGCGCACCGGCCACTACATCGGCCAGGGCTACGGGCTGACCGAGACGACCGCCCAGTGCGTCGTCGTCCCGCCGGGGATGCGCGCCCCAGTCGATCCCGACAGCGGCAACCTGTCCTGCGGACTGCCGGTGCCCGACACCGTCGTGCGCGTCCTCGACGACGAGGGCAACGAACTCGGCCCCCGCGAGGTCGGCGAGATCTGCGTGCGCGGCCCGATGGTCGTCAGCCAGTACATCAACAACCCCGGCGCCTCGGCCTCGGAGATCCCCGACGGGGAGCTCAAGACCGGCGACGTCGGATTCATGGACGAAGACGGCTGGGTGTTCATCGTCGACCGCAAAAAGGACATGATCAACGCCGCCGGCTTCAAGGTCTGGCCGCGCGAGGTCGAAGACGTCCTCTACACCCACCCGGCCGTGCTGGAAGCCGCCGTCGTCGGCGTGCCCGATGAGTACCGCGGCGAATCCGTCACCGCCTTCGTCAGCCTCCAGCCCGGCGCTGAGGCCACCGAGGACGAACTCGTCGCCTACTGCCGTGAGCACCTGGCCTCCTACAAGGCCCCGCGCCACGTCAACTTCATCGAAGCGCTGCCCAAGACCGCCTCGGGCAAGATCCTGCGCCGCGAGATGCGCCGCATCGGAGCCGAGCAGGCCTCCAGCGAGGCGAGCTGAGTCACAGTCTCGAACCGCTCCCGCACACACCTGCGGGACTATGATCAAGAGGCGGATGCCACCCGGCATCCGCCTCTTGGCATGTCCGAGCCCCACCGCCCGTCGAAAGGCCCCACCGATCACCACCCGCAACCGCTTCCTCGACAAGGAGATCCTCGCCCTCGCGCTGCCGGCACTCGGAGCGCTGGCCGCCGAGCCGGTCTTCCTGCTCGCCGACACCGCGATGGTCGGCCACCTGGGACCGCCATCGCTGGGTGCGCTGGCGATCGCCTCGACGATCATCCAGACGGTGCTCGGCCTCATGATCTTCCTCGCCTACGCCACCACTCCGCGGGTCGCCCGCAGACTCGGCGAAGGCAACACCCCGGCAGCGATCGGCGCCGGCTTCGACGGCATCTGGCTGGCGCTGCTGACTTCGCTCATCCTGCTGGCAGCAGGACTGCCGCTGCTTCAGCTGCCGATCAGCTGGTTCAACCCCGCTCCCGAGGTGGCAGCCGGCGCCCATGCGTATCTTGCGATCTCCTGGTGGGGACTGCCGTTCATGCTCACCGTCATTGCCGCCACCGGGCTGCTGCGCGGACTGCAGGACACCAAGACCCCGCTCTACGTCGCCGTCGGCGGGTTCCTCGCCAACATCGGTCTCAATGCGCTGTTCATCTACGGCCTCGGCATGGGCGTGGCCGGCTCCGCACTCGGCTCAGTCATGGCGCATGTCGGGATGTGCTCGATCTACCTCGTCATCGCCGTGCGTGCCGCCCGCCGCCATCACGCACCGATCCGCCCGGACTGGTCCGGAGTGCTCGCCTCAGCCCGCACGTCGGGCTGGCTGCTCATGCGCAATATGTCCCTGCGCGGAGCGATGATCGTCCTCATCGTGCTCGCCACCAGTCTGGGCACCGTCCAGCTGGCCGCGATCCAGATCATCCAGACGCTGTTCAACTCCCTGGCCCTCGTCCTCGACGCGCTCGCCATCGCCGGGCAGGCGATGATCGGCCTGCAGCTGGGCTACCGCAACCGCGAACGGGTGGCTGCGATCAACCGGCGGCTCATCCAGTGGGGGATCGGCTTCGGCGCCCTCGTCGGCATCATCCTCGCCGCTGTCTCACCGCTCATCGGGTTCGTGTTCACCTCCGATCCGGAGGTGCGCGGCCTGCTGACCCCGCTTGTCATCGTGCTGGCCATCGGCATGCCGATCGCCGGGTACGTCTTCACCCTCGACGGCGTGCTCATGGGTGCTGAAGACGCCCGCTACCTCGCTTTCGCGCAGCTGGCCGCCTTCCTCGGCTACTGTGGCATCCTCGCGCTCATCTACACCCAGTGGCCGACGGTGACGGTGCTGTGGGCCTGCTTCGGCATCGGGTTCGTCGCCCTGCGCGCACTCGGCCTGGGCTTCCGGGTCCGCAACGACGCCTGGATCCGCCGCGCCGAGGCGGTTGCCGAACGCTCCTGATCAGCAGACGGAATCTGCACAGACTTCGCGCTGACTGCGATTACGCTGGTGGAGGCCGAAGACGGAGAGGACATCCATGCACATCACACCGCTGCCAGCAGACCGCACGCCGGAAGCAGCACGCGAGCTGCTGCTGCCCTTCCTGCTGCAGTGCATCAACTGGTCACCCGGCGCCCCTGAGCGAGATGCCTCAGTCATCGAAGCCGACGACCAGCTCACCGCCTACATCGACGGCTGGGGCCGCGACGGTGACATCGCCGTCATCGCCTGGGATGACGAGAACCAGCCGGTCGGTGCGGCCTGGTGCCGGCTGCTGAGCGATCCGCCCGGTTTCGGCTGGGTGGCCGATGACATTCCCGAGGTGTCCATCGCTGTGGCACCGGATTTCCAGGCCAAGGGTGCTGGCCGCCAGCTGCTGCACACGCTGTGCCGGCTTGCTGCTGTGTCCGGTCATCCGGCGCTCAGCCTGTCGGTGTCCGACGGCAACATGTCCAAGCACCTCTACACTCAGCTCGGATTCTCAGACATCGGCCGCTCAGGCGACAGCGATGTCATGCTCAAACGGCTCTGAGTCCAGCGCCGGGGCGCGCGACGGGGACCGGTCAGCTCGGCAGCTGCGGCAGCCGTTCCTCGTACAGCCACGGGTCGACGATCGGTGCGACCGAGGAGCCGGTGACCTCTGCTGCCAGGTCGAGGAAGTCGGCGGTCGTGACGTAGCCGTGTCGGTAGCGCTGCGTCCAGCCGCGCAGCAGCCGCCGGAACCACTCATCGCCGATGTGCAGCCTCAGGGCGTGAAGCGTCAGCGCCCCGCGCTTGTAGATCCGATCATCGAACATATCGGCTGGGCCTGGGTCGGCCAGCACCAGGTCCTGGCGCTGGCGCTCGAGCAGATCCCAGTGGATGCGGGCGAGCTCATCGGTGCGCCCGCGCCCGGCGGCCTGGGACCACAGCCATTCGGAGTAGCAGGCGAAGCCCTCATTGAGCCAGATGTCCGACCAGTGGGTGAGGGTGAGCGAATTGCCGAACCACTGATGGGCCATCTCGTGGGCGACGAGCCGTTCGGCCTCCCAGGTCGCGGCCAGGTGGTTCGGTCCCAGGATCGACAGCGGCTGGGACTCCAGCGGGATCTCGAGGACGTCATCGGTGATGACGACGCCGTAGTGCTCGAAGGGGTACGGGCCGAACCAGTCGCTGAAGATGCGCATCATGTCGTGCTGCTTGCCCAGTGCACGCTGGGTGCGCTCCCGGAGTCCGCGTGAGCAGGCGATGCTCATCGGCACCGGGCCCGGCCGCTGGGCCGGTGCCAGCTCGGTCGTCTCGTACTGCCCGATCTGCACGGTCGCCAGGTACGGGGCCAGCGGCGCCTGGGACTCCCACACCCAGCGGGTGCGCCCGGCCTTGCGGGAGGTGCTCACGAGCCGGCCGTTGGAGATGACCGTGTAGGGCGATTCGACGAGCACCGAGATGCGGAAGTCGGCCTTGTTCGAAGGATGGTCGTTGCACGGGAACCAGGTGGCCGCCCCGTTGGGCTGACCGGCGACGAGCACCCCGTCGGTCAGCTCCTCCCAGCCGACATCACCCCACATGCCCATCGCCGGCTGCGGATTGCCGGCATAGGAGATCTCGACGGTGGCCAGGCTGCCGCGCTGATAGGCCCGGCGGGGCTGGACGATGAGCTTGCGTCCGCGCTGCCGCCACCGGGCGCGGGTGCCGTCGACGATCGCCTTGGACACCTGCAGGCCGGCCAGGTCGAGTTCGAAGGCGCTGCTGTCCTCCAGCAGGCGGACCCGCAGCCGCGCATGGCCGGCGAGCCGGTTGGGGGCGATGCGGTAGTCGAGCGTGAGGTCGTAGTGCTCGACCCGCAGCATGGTGGTGCCGGAGTCAGGTGTGTAGGAGTCGACAGCGGTCAACGGGCGTCCTCGGAATCGGTCGGGGTCTCAGGTGGGCAGGTGGTGCGTTCTGTGCCGGCCGGTTCGGGCCGGTGCGGGGTCTCCGGCAGGGGCGGGGCGTCGATCCACGGGACGACGGGGTTGCCGGAGAAGTAGGCGTGCGGGGGCACGAACTCCCCGCGCATGACCAGCGAGGTCGGCCCGACGGTGGCGGCCTGGCCGATCGTGGCCGCTGGCAGGATGACGCTGTTGGGCCCGAGTGTGGCACCCGCATCGAGGGTGACGGTGTCCAGGGACATCACCCGGTCGTGGAACAGGTGGGTCTGTACGACACAGCCGCGGTTGACCGTGGAGTTGTCGGACAGGGTCACGAGATCGGCCTCAGGCAGCCAGTAGGTCTCACACCACACGCCGTGGCCGATCTTGGCGCCGAGGGCGCGCAGGAACCACACGAGTGCCGGGGTGCCGACGGCGGTGCGGGCGAACCACGGGGCGGCGATGAGCTCGACGAAGCAGTCGGCGACCTCGTTGCGCCAGATGAAGCTCGACCACAGCGGATGCTCACTCGGCCCGGTGCGGCCGACGAAGACCCACTTGGCGATGACCGCGACCCCGGCGGCCACAGCTCCTGCGGCCATCATGACGACACCGGAGCCGATGACGAGCGTCAGGGGTGCCAGCACCGCTGCCGAGGCGCCGGTCGCCTCGGCGACTGCGGCACCGGCTGCGAGCAGTCCGTAGAGCGTGATGAGCAGCCCGGTGATGAGCAGCCCGGCGGTGATGACGGACAGGCCGCGCAGCACCTCCCAGCAGCCGCGGGCGACCTTGAGGCGGACAGGCGGGTTGTAGGTCAGTGCCTCATCGGCATCAACTTCGCTGCGGCGCAGCTCGACCGGCGGGGAGCCGATCCACGAGCTGCCCTTCTTCGCCTTGATCGGTGCGGCTGAGAGCACGGCGACAAGCGCGTTCTTCGGCACACGGCGTCCGGCTGCGGCGATGCCGGAGTTGCCGAGGAAGGCGCGTTTGCCGACCTTGGCCCGGCCGATGCGCATCCAGCCGTGGCCGAGCTCATAGGAGGCGACCATCGTGTCATCGGCTAGGAACGCCCCGGAGGCGATCTGCGTCATCGAGGGCACAAGCAGGACGGTGGAGACTTCGACGTTGCGGCCGACCTTCGCGCCGAGGATGCGCAGCCAGATCGGGGTGAACAGGCTGGCATACAGCGGGAAGAGCAGGTCGCGGGCCATATCGAGGATCCGCTCGGTGGCCCACAGCCTGAAGCCCATCATCGACCGGACCGGGAACAGGCCCTCGCGCATCCCGATCGCTAAGGTGCGCACGGAGACGACGACGAGCAGTGCGGTGGTGAGGAACCAGATGAGCGCCTGTACTGGTGCCCAGGCGAGCAGCGTCAGCGGCTGGGCGAACACCTCGGGCCCGGTGAGTGCCAGCATGAGCGCGATCCCGGGGATGAGTGCGATGTAGGGGATGAGGGCGTGCAGCTGGGAGCCGAGGGCGTAGAACAGGAATGGCGTGCGCGCACGCCGGTCGGGCGGGTCGGGCCAGGTGCGCTTCTTCTTGCCGATGCGCACGGCCGGTGAGCCGGAGAACACCTGGTTCTTGCGCACCTTCCCGGTCACCGCGGAGCCGGGTTCGACGTGGGCGTCTTGGCCGATGCGGGTGCCGGGCATGAGTGTTGAGCGTGCCCCGACGGTGGCGTCGCGGCCGATGTCGATGGTGCCGATGCGCAGCAGGTCGCCGTCGACCCACCAGCCCTTGAGGTCGACTTCGGGTTCGACGGCCGCACCGCGGGCGATCGTCAGCAGGCCGGTGACCGGCGGGATGGTGTGCATGTCGACGTCGCGGCCGATCTTGTTGCCCAGCAGCCGGGCATACCACGTCACCCAGGGGGCGTTGGCGACCGAGACGGCGGCGGCGAGGTCCTGGATGCTCTCGGCCAGCCAGAGCCTCAGGTGCACGCTGCCCGAACGCGGATACACCCCGGGTTTCACACCTGCCATGAGGGCGCGGGCGGCGAGAGCCGAGACGAGCATCCGGCCCCAGCCGGAGACGAACACGAGCCACAGGGCGATGATGAGCCACCACGGGGTGGTGATGAGCGGAGCGCCCTGCCAGGCGGCGAGGTTGGCACCGGCCATGACGAGGACGACCCAGCGCATGCCGGCCAGGATGTGCAGCAGCATGCCGAGCAGGGTCTGCAGCCACTGCATCGACCGGCGGGTGCGGGTGACGTCCCGGTGCCGGCCGGCGACGGGGCTGGCGGCGCCTTCTTCGCCCAGGCAGAGTTCGGCCAGTGCACCGAAGCGCGGCCGGGAGTAGACATCGCCGACGGTGATCGAGGTGTGGCGGGCGCGCAGCCGGGAGACGAGCTGGGCGGCAGCCAGCGAGCCGCCGCCGGCGGTGAAGAAGTCGGTGTCCATGCCGGGCCGGCCGCCGAGGACGGCCTGCCACTGCTCGGCGATCCAGGCGGCCTCCTCGGGCACGGCCTCCCCGGAGTCGTCATCGAGGATCTCCTCCAACGGCCACGGCAGAGCATTGCGGTCGACCTTGCCCGAGGTCTTCGTCGGCAGCGTGTCGACGACCGCCAGGCGGGGGACGAGCGCCGGTGGCAGCACCTCGCGCAGCTGTGCCTCCCAGCCGGTCAGGGGCGCCGGCGCCGAGGTGTCGGCTGGAGCGAGATAGCCGATGAGCAGCTGGGTGCCAGCCGGGGTGTCCTTGACTGCGGCAGCTCCGCCGGCGACACCGGGCAGCGCCTGGAGGGCGGCGTCGATCTCACCGAGTTCGATGCGGCGGCCGCCGAGCTTGATCTGCTCATCGGCGCGGCCGACGAACAGCAGCCCGGCCGGGTCGTTGACGACGAGGTCGCCGGAGCGGTAGGCGCGCTGCCAGCCGAGGGTGGGCATGGGTGCGTACTTCTCGGCATCCTTGGCCGGGTCGAGGTAGCGGGCCAGGCCGACGCCGCCGATGATGAGCTCACCGGTCTCGCCTTCGGCAACCGCGATGCCCTCGGAGTCGACGATGGCGAGGTCCCAGCCGTCGAGCGGCAGGCCGATGCGCACCGGACCGGGCCCGCCGAGCGGGGCGGCGCAGGCGACGACGGTCGCCTCGGTCGGCCCATAGGTGTTCCACACCTCGCGGGTGCCATCGGACAGCCGCTGGGCGAGCTCCGGTGGGCAGGCCTCGCCGCCGAAGATGAGCAGCCGGACGCTTTCAAGCGTCTCGGCCGGCCACAGGGCCGCCAGGGTGGGCACGGTCGAGACGATGCTGATGCGCCGGCCGGCCAGCCAGGGGCCGAGATCCATGCCGGACTTCACAAGTGCGCGCGGGGCGGGCACGAGACAGGCACCGTGCGCCCAGGCCAGCCACATCTCCTCGCAGCTGGCATCGAAGGCCACCGAGAGGCCTGCGAGCACCCGGTCGCCGGGGCCGATCGGCTCGTCTTGGCAGAAGATCCGCGCTTCGGCGTCGACGAAGGCGGCAGCTGAGCGGTGGGTGACGGCCACGCCTTTGGGTTTGCCGGTCGAACCGGAGGTGAAGATCACCCAGCAGTCATCATCAGGCTCCGGGGCACGCAGGGCGGGCACCGCCTCGGTCGCGGGGTCGCGGCGCGACTCGATCTGCAGCCCGGCGGTGACGATCGCAGTGACGGCGGCTTCGGAGAACACGGTGGCGGCCCGCTCATCCGGGTCGTCGACGTCGACGGGGACGTAGGCTGCGCCGATCATGAGGGTCGAGAGGATCGCAATGTAGAGGTCGAGGGTGCCTGAGGGGACGCGCACGCCGACCTTGTCGCCGGGGCCGACACCGGCAGCGTGGAGCTGGTGGCCGAAGTCGCGCATCGCCTCCAGCAGCTGGGTGTAGCTGATGGAGCGCACACCGTCGTCAAGGGCTGGTGCTTCGGGGTGCTGGGCTGCGACGTCGATGAGGATGTCGATGAGCGTGCGTTCAGGGGCAGCGAGGTGCGCTCCCGGGAACTGCGGTGCATGCACGATGATGTGGTTCCTCCGGGCTCAGACGGGCTCTGAGTGAATCCTAGCCCGTGGCCGGGTGGCAGCGCGGGAGCACCGGGCCGGAGCCTGGGGTAGGCAAGCTCACACCGGATGCCGGGTTCTGCAGGTGAGTGAACCGAAGTGAGGGTCTACGATGGAGCGGTGAATCCCGCTGACTGGCCGCTGCCGCTCTTCGTCGTGTGGCTCATCATGTATGCCGTCATCATCTTCCGTGCCGGCGGCACCTACCTGCTCGGCAGGCTCGCCCGGCGCGGTGTCAGCCGCATCCAGCGGGTCGAGCGGATCATGCAGTCGGGTCGCTATCAGCACGCCGAGCAGCTGCTGCGCCGCTATGGGGCGGCAGCAGTGGCGGTGAGCTTCCTGCTCATCGGCGTGCAGACGGTCGTCAACCTCGCTGCCGGATCGATCGGCATGAGCCTGCGCCGCTATCTGCCGGCCCTCGGTCTGGGCGGAGCCGTGTGGGCGCTCATCTACTCGACTGTCGGGCTCGTCGGCCTCAGTGCGATCGTCACCGCCTACCGGGAGAGCCCGGCCGTCACGCTCGGGCTCAGTGCCGTCTTCGTCGCCGCGATCGTCGGGCTGACGGTCGGGCTGCGCCGCGCCGAGACAGGCCCGGAACCCGAAGACTGAACCCACGCGACTGGCCTCAGCCTCAGCCCAGGGTGCCCGCAGATGCACAAGGGCCCCGGTCGGCGACCGGGGCCCTCATCGCTGGTCGGGCTAGCGGGATTCGAACTCACGACCTCTGCACCCCCAGGTACCTCTTTGAGAATATTTGGCGGATTCTCTGGGATTTCTGCGGGTTTCTGGGTCTCCTGCAAGGCCTGCATCCCATGTTTCTGGTCCCGGTTTGGTCCCGGCTCGTCGTGAGGACCGAGGGCCGCGGGATCGTGCTGATATTCAGTTTACGCGGGGTTCTCGCGCGCCGCATTAAATCTCCTCGCGGTCATGCGCCGCGAGGATCGCGAGAGGTCTCCCAGATGTCGAGGTGTGGCTCGGCCACCGATGAGCAGCCGAGCCACACCCTCTCTATCCGGCGGCACCGAAGGCGGACTCCAGACGGTACGCGGTGGCGGGGTCGACGATCTCATCTCGGGGTACGTAATGCATCTGGGCGATCCGGGTATCGGTGTGGCCGAGGAGCGCTACTGCGAGGTCGATGCCGGCGGCGTCGTTGATCGCGGTCGCGACTGAGCGACGGAAGCGGTGCGGCGTGACCTCGTCCAGTCCTGCCTTGCTCGTGATGTCGCGGAGCCGGCGGCGGATTTTGTTCGTGGTGTGCGGGATTCCGCTGCGGGTAGAGAACAGCAACGTGTCCTGCCCGCGCAATCCGCCGTAAGGAGCGGGCAGTCTTCGGATGGTCTTGCCGGTGCGTGGGATCTCCGGCGCGGCTGACGATTGTGCCGCAGACTCGCACCGTGGGTGTTGCCGACTTGAGGTCGAGGTCACACAGCCGGATGGCCAGCACCTCCCCGACGCGGGCGGAAGTGCCGAGCATGATCTCGACGATCTGGTCGAGCTGACCGTCGGGGCGCGGCCCTGCGGTGATCTCTCGTTCTTCCCACTGCCGAACGGCAGCACGGATGAGACAGACTTCTTCCGGTGTGAAGGAGTTGACCTCTCGGGCCGGGCGGCGCAGTCGGCAGACGTTGTCCATTGGGTTGCGCGGGATGAGTTCGTGCCGAACTGCGAGGCCGAGTGCGAGGCGCATGACGTTGCGGGCTTGGCGGGCGCGGTTGTAGCTCTGCTTGGCGAGCTGCTTGATGAAGTAGTTGCACCGGGCCACACCGATCTCTCGCAGGGTCAGATTCGGGAAGACCGGCAGCACGAGGGTGCGCATGTTGCGCTCGTAAAAGAGCCGGGTCGTTCGTGAGAGCCGGTCCTCAACCTCGATGTCCTCAAGTCAGTAGTCGACCAGGTGGGCGAAGCTGCTGTCGGTGCTCATCCCGGTGAACATCGGCTGATACAGCGGGCGCTCGGACAGCTTGCGTTTCAGCTGAAGTTCGGCCGAGGCGACGGAACCGCCGGTGTGTTGGACCGCTCGGGACTTACCTTCCCAGTCTCGGTACCGGGTGCGCCTCGTAGCGGCCGCTGGAGAGCCGTCGACAGGCGATGCGGCCGTGCATACCGATCGGAGTGCGCGGCCTAGCTGTATGAGGTCATGACGTTGTCTACACGTTCGTGGACTCGGCTGGCCGGTGGCTGATCTGCACAGGCGGTATGAGGCCGATGATAGTTGTAGTGATGGACCCACACCCCGACCGCCTTCCGGCGAGCCTGCTCGGACTCATAGACGCGCGCATAGAGGCACTCCTCGGAAAGCAGCCGCTGGTAACGTTCGACCTTCCCGTTGTGCCGCGGCGTGTACACACGAGTGCGCTGATGCCGTGAGGCATGCGACTGCACAGCCGCCACGAACCGTGAGGCCCGGTAATTCGCCCCGTTATCCGTCACGACTCGGATGAGTCGGGTGATGCCATGGGCGGCGAAGTACGCGCGAGCCCGGGCGAAGAACCCGATCGTGGTCTGTGCAGTCTCGTCCTCAAGCGCTTCGGTGTAAGCCAGCCGGGAGTACCCGTCAATGGCTGAGTGCAGGTAGGTGTAGCCGACGCGCTGCTTGTGCGCGCGCTTGGACGCCAGCGCTTTGCTGCTGCCGCGACCGTGCGCCCACCAGCCGCCCCCGTCGGGGATCTTCCCGACCTTCTTCACGTCCATGTGGAGCATGTGGCCGGGGAACCTGGCGGTGATCGTCCCGACCTGCCGGTTGTTCTCTCCTGTCGGGTCGAGGTCGCGACGACGGTTGATCCCGAGCCACTTCAGCCACCGGGACACTGTGCGCAGGCAGCAGTGATGGCCGAGCCGGGCCAGTTCGTGGTGGATCCGCCGTGCTGACCACTTGTGATCGCGACGCCAGCGATCGATCAGCTCCAGCACCTCGAGGGGGATTCGCGTGGGGCGGCCTGTTGGCGCGCTGGGGCGGTCTTCAAGCCCGTCGGTGCCTTCATCGCGGTAGCGTGCCACCCATTTCGTGAGTGTGGAGCGAGCGATGCCGGCTTCAGCGGCGACGTGAGCGATGGGCCGGCCGCCTGCGAGGACGCGGGTGACGAGGCGGTGTCTTCCTTCCGGGGTCAGCGGGGCGTTAGCGTGGGTCATCGGAGCGGGTCTCTTTCTGCTGGATGGTTGCTTAGACACCACCCATCGTGCAGTCCAGGGACCCGTTCCTTCATCCCCAGTCGGTGACTACAACGTCATGACCCACAACACCTAGCCAATCTCGCACCTCGCTTCGACGCTGCGTCCCGTCAGGCGTACTGAAGGCTCTGGACTCAGGAAAGGTCTTTATGTCTGCATCAGTTCAGACTGACAAGACGCGCTTGTTGAGGCTTTAGGGAGGGCTTGATCTGCCGTGCTGCCCTGGGCGGAAACACGACACGCCGCGAGAGGCGTCGAAACAGTTCCGGATTGAAGTCGCGAGCGAACTGCTCAGTGGCGTGCAGCCGAGGCAGCCCGCGTGGGAGCCAGCCCTTGTAACGGGTATCGCATGGCTTTACATCTCGGCATCTCATCAGGGTGTCGCAGGGAGGCGTCACATGATCTAGCACCAAACGGCAAGTGGATCCGGTCTCACAGAAATAGACCCGGTAGCGAAGTGTGGTTTGGTAGGAGGCATGAACGACAGAACATCCGAGCCGCTCGACAAGCCAGGCGGAGCGACGCCTGAGAGCACCCGCGCGTATATGACGAAGCTTTCGGGCCGTGGCTACGCGCAGCTGCGCCACATCCTGGTGCAGCTCCCAGACCAAGGGAAGCCGCGGGCGAGCACCCTCTCGCGGATGGTCTCTGGGCGACGCCATCGCGAGCTTCTGCTCTATCTGCTCTTGCTGACCTGCTGGCCGTGGCTGCAGGAGCGCAGGACGCCGCTTCCTGCCGGGGCGTGGACACGGGCACTGACCGCATCTGGCGGGCTGACCTGGTCGGATACGACGCTCTCGCGCTGCTGGAAGCGACTGGAGGATCTCGGGCTCATTGAGCCGCGCGAGCGTGTGGATCGTCTCGTGCGTGTGACACCCAGGCGAGAGGACGCCGGCGAGCCCTACAGCTTCCCGGGTGGGCGTGATGATCGTTGGCACACGTACTTCGCGCTTCCGGACGCATTCTGGAACAAGGGAGTGTTCGCCGAACTTTCTCTGCCGGGCTTGGCCGTCTTACTGGTCGTGGCAAGTGAGACGAATGGGAAGCAGGACTGCTGGTTCACCTACGACCGGATGGATGACTGGTACGGGCTGAAGGCTCGTACTGTCCAGAACGGCGTGAAGCAGCTGCAGGATCTCGGGCTGTTGACGGTTCGGGAAGAGCGGATCGAGGCGCCGCTCTCGGCGACGGGCATGACTACTCGGATGCACTACTCGCTAACGGGGACGTTCAGCTACAGCGCGCGAAGCAAGTTGCAGAAGACCGCGCAGCAGGAGACGAAGGCGCGTGCGAAGAAGACGACGTCGAAGGTTCGGATGCCGTCGGACCCAAAGAAGGCCCGGAAGAAGAAATAGAGACGATCCGTCATGAACGAGGAGAGGAAGGTGATACGAGTGCTGGGTCCCAAGCTTGGTGATGCCGGGTGGAAGACCGTCCGGTCGGCCCTGGACAGCTGGGGGCGCACCGTACGGCTTTCTGTCCTCGTCCTGGTCGTCTCGACCCCTCCGCTTGCTTTGGCGTGGATCATCACCGGTCACGTGATGTGATCCGGTGGGGAGTGCGCGACGCTCAGGTCGCCGGAACAGTGGTCGCGATGGGAACGTGCAGCTGCGTCGCGATCGGTGTGTAGAGGTCGACGTTCTGTTCTGTGGTCTGCAGCGAGAGGAGGAGTGCGTAGCGGACGGGCAGGTCTGCTCGTCCGGCGCGGGTGTTGTATTTCCACCAGCCGCCAACGGGGAATACCGCGACGCTGTTGCACCGGGCGAGCTCGGCTCCGGTGCCGTGCCATTCGTCCTGGTGCAGGGAGCCGAGGTTTCTGGCCCGTGCTCCGACCAGCCACCGGTCGGAGGAGTTCTTGCCGGGTGCTGATCCGTCTTCGGCGTCGTGCGCTTCGCGGTTGATCCGGGCGATGAAGTCGGTCTGGCTCTCGAGTGGGCCTTGCAGATCGAACCGCAGCCCATGGGAGGCGTACGCGTATCGATTGTGCCAGCCGCGTCTGGCCGCGGAGGGCTCGATGAAGTAGGACAGTGTCATCCGTAGACGCACGTCGGTGCTGCCGAGCTCTTCGAGGACCTCTGCCGGCCATGGCAGGGAGTGGAGCCGGAAGTGACGCATGGCGCGGCTTGTTCCGTGGAAAGGCACGAACTGGTCTTGCGAGATGAGCGTGACGGCCTGGCGGGAGGAGTTGAGGACCGTGTCCTCGGTGGGTACGCCCCACCCGTACTGGCGCAGCAGCTGGTGCCGTTCGTTCTTGCCGATCTTCGCCTTCACCTGCTGCGCCATTGCCGGCGTCCACTCGGCGGAGTGCGTGAGCAGGCCACGGATGGTCTCGGGCCAGTAGTCGGGGTATCGGCCCATCGCGAGCGCGGCGAGCCGGGAGGCTTGGGCTGTGGCCGCGCTGGTGGCGTTCGCGGAGGTGAGGGCGGTATCGCTGGTGTTGCCGGTGGAGCGCAACGACAGCAGCGAGTGTCGCTCGTTGAAGTCCCCGACCCCGTTTGCGAGGACGTTGCCGCCTTCCATGCAGATGTCGGGTTTGATGGGCCACCGACGCTGGTCGAACTGCAGGGAGGTGCGGCTGTGCGGGGACAGTTCACCCGACTCGGCGAGTGGAGACCAGCCTGCGTATTGCGGATGTTGTGGAGTGTCAGCGAGGTCGGTGTACGCGCCGACGGTGAGCGCGTTCCATGCTTGTCCGGGGTCCTCGATCGGTGAGGTCTCGGAGTTGGTGCGGTGATCGTCCAGGTAGGGCC